>JBIKOF010000106.1:0-6250 GCA_044358205.1 Gammaproteobacteria bacterium
CGCTGCGCGAAGACGGCGTGGAAGTGCTCACCGATACCACCGTACTGAGATGCGAAACCGATGCTGAGTCACACCGCCTCATCGCAACACAAGGCGGCACCCCCCTTACACTCGGTTTCGATGCCCTGCTCTGCGCACTCGGTCGCCAGGTACGCACTCAAGGCCTGGGGCTTGAAAATGTCGGGCTGGGACAGGACGGGCAACTCGACACCGATGCCTCGCTCAGCACCTTCCACCCCAGTATTCATGTTGCCGGCGATGCAGTCGGGGGTCCCCAGTTCACGCACGTCGCCGCGCATCAGGCGTGGTATGCCACGCTCAATGCCCTGTTCGGGCGTTTCTGGCGTTTTCGTGTGGATTATTCGGTGATTCCGCGCACGACTTTCGTCGATCCGGAGGTTGCTACGGTGGGTCTCAATGAAACGGCGGCGCGCGAAACGGGCGTTGCGTTCGAGATCACGCAGTTCCCGCTGGACGAACTCGATCGAGCCATCGTGGACGGCAACACCCGCGGCTTTGTCAAAATTCTCACCGTGCCTGGGCGTGACCGTATTCTGGGCGTTACGGTGGTGGGCGCGCATGCCAGCGAAATGCTCGCAGAATTCACGCTCGCCATGCGGCATGGGCTTGGCCTGAAGCGCATCCTCGGCACCGTCCATGCCTACCCTACCTACGCCGAAGCCGCCCGTTACGCGGCGGGTGTGTGGCGGAGAGCGCATGCGCCTACGTCTTTTCTTGGACTGCTCGCCCGCTATCACGCCTGGCGTCGTGGCTGATTGCGACCGGCGTCAGGACTGATCGGCGAACGCCTCGACGGTATCGAAATCACGCAGGACGCCGGGCTCATCGATGTCGAGCAGGCGCAGCGCCGAGCCCGCTGCGGCGAGCACGGCGCGCGCGCCCTCATCGCCTTCGAGTGCGGCAAGCGCAGGAAAATGCCGCGCCGAGAACAACACTGGGTGCCCGCGCTGACCGGCATATCGCGGACAGACCAGGCTGACTTCAGGGCTGGCATCCAGCACCGCCGCCAGTTGCGAGAAAACAGTGGGCGGCAGCAAAGGCATGTCTGCCAGACACACGAACGCCCCATCGACAGCGGGTGGCAGCGCGGCCACCGCACACGCCAACGAACTGCCCATGCCGCGCGCGGGGTCGGGATTTTCCACACACCGATAGCCGGCCGGCGCAAGCATCGCGCGTCGCGCCTCATCGCCTGCGCCAATCACCGCCACGCGCGCTATGACTGGAGCCGATGCCAGGGCGCGCAGGGTCTGCACGAGAAGTGGCGCGCCGCGCCAAGGATGAAGCAGCTTGTCACCCGCCGCGAACCGGCGGGAGCGTCCCGCCGCGAGCAGGATCAGCGCATTCCGTCGCTGCGGTTCAGCGGACACCACGTTGGTGATGAACCCGCACGATCTCGGCAAGGATGGACAGTGCTATCTCGGGCGGATTCTTGCCGCCCAACGGCAAGCCCACCGGTGCATGGAGGCGCGCGATATGTGTCTGGGAAAGACCTTGCTCGGCGAGCGTCTGAACCCGCGCCGCCTGCGTGCGTTGGCTCCCAAGCGCGCCCAGGTAGAAACAGGGCGAGCGCAAGGCGAGGTCGAGAATGGGGGGCTCCCACTCGTGTTCATGGAACAGCGACACGAACGCCGTGTGATCGTCGAAACCCGGATCGCGGAACGATACGGGGGTTGCGAGGTGCCCGGTGACCGCTGCGTGAGGTGCGGCAAGCTCCAGCGTTTCCGGCTCCGATGAAAAGGCGTGCACCTCGAAATCCATCGCATGCGCCAGCTGCGCGAGCAGCGGCAGGATGGGTCCCTTGCCCACCAGCACGAGACGCAGCACGGGGTCGTAACGACGCAGGTAAGCCGAGGCCGGAACATCGCTTGGAACGCCGTGTTGCGCGTGCGCCGCACCGGCCTGCGGATCGATGATCAGGCAAGCCGTGCGACGTTCGGCGCGCGCGGCAAGTAAAGCATCCAGATCGGCATCCGGCAGGGTGGTATCGAACCAGACATCGATGCCTGAGCCACAGGGCAGGCGGATATCGATGTAGGGGGAGCCGGCGCCGTATCGCACCGCCCCGTTGGCGCGGCGCGCGATTCGCTGCTGGGCCTCGGCGACAATCGCGGCTTCAGCGCAGCCGCCCGTGATGCTGCCAACGGCCCGTCCATCTTCCGCGATGGCCATCTGGCTGCCCATGGGTCGCGGTGCGGAGCCATCGCTGGCGAACAGGGTGACCAGCGCGGTGGCGTGGCCCTCCTCGCGCCAGGCCTTCAGGCTGGGCAGAACGCTTTCGACGTAACGCGCTGGCATGAATGGGTTCCGTGAGGCGAGGTCTACTTGGCTCGGGGCGGCAGTGTAGCGCGCTCGTCGGCCCCACTCACCGGCGTCGCCGCGGCTTGTCCGGGGTGCGCTGGGCGATCTCGACGTATTCGCCCTCGATTACGGCCCCGCCTGTTTCGGCGCCACGCGACACGCCACGCACGGATTGCTCGCGCAGCGCCCGCCTGAGATCTCGCGTTCGCCATAAGGCCCACAGCCACAGCGCTCCGCCGAAGATGGCAAACACGCCCACCATCACGAGTGACAGCGCGCACAAGATGACGCCCGAGACGAGCATCACGATCCCTGTGAGCAGACGGGCCCAGAAGCCCTGGGCACGGCGCGGCAGGCGTCTCATCGCACCTGAAACGCGTCGTCTACTGGCACCTGCATGGCTGTGACGAGTCCGTTGGTGGAGTGGGCCATACCGATGACGGCGAGCAGTTCCCCATACTGGGCTTCGGTCATGCCCTTGGTGCGCGCAGCCGCCGTGTGGGAGTGAATGCAATAGGAGCAGCCATTGGCCACCGACACGGCGATGTAGATGAGTTCTTTGGTCAGTGCGTCGAGGGTACCGGGGGCCATCACCGCCTTGGCACCCGCCCAAGTGCGCTCCAGTTGCGCCGGATTGACTGCCAGTGCCTTCCAGAAATTGTTGATGAAATCGGTGCGACGGGTGGCGCGGATATCGTCGTAGACCGCGCGCACTTCGGGGCTCGCATCCTCGTACTCGATGAGGGGGGTGGTCGCCATGACTGCCTCTGAAAACGGATGGAAGATGCAGGGTAACAGACAGCGGAACTTGTTCGCGCGGCCCACGCCCCTAGAATGGCGCACCTGCCGACGGGATTGCCATGACCCTGCTCACCTTCACCGACGTTACCCTCGAGTACGGGCCACGCAAGTTGCTCGACCGTGTCAGCCTTTCCCTGCAGGAAGGCGAGCGGGTATGCCTCATCGGTCGTAATGGGGCGGGCAAGTCGACCCTCCTTCGGATGTGTGCGGGAACGCTCTTGCCGGACAGCGGTGAGGTCGTGCGACGCTCGGATCTGGTGGTGAGCGAGTTGCCCCAGGATCTCCCGGGCAAGCTCGAGCAGACGGTCAACGCACACGTGCTGGAGGGCCTCGCCGCGCAGGTGGCGCGCATCGCGGAGTTCCGGGCGCTTACCGATGGCTCGACCACCGATGCCGACATGCGCGAAATCGAACGTCGCCAGCGCGCCATCGAGGCGCATGGCGGCTGGGATGTCGAAACCCGCGTGGCAACCCTTCTGTCGAACCTCGAGCTCCCGGCCGATAAAAAACTTGGCGATCTGTCCGGAGGCTGGCGACGGCGGGTGGCGTTGGCACGGGCGCTGGTATGCCAGCCTGACCTGCTGCTGCTCGACGAGCCCACCAATCATCTGGACCTCGGGACCATCGAGTGGCTGGAAAGCCGCGTGCGCAATTTTGCCGGGGCGGTGTTGTTCATTACCCACGACCGCGCTTTCCTGCGCGCACTCGCCACCCGCATCCTCGAAATCGATCGTGGGCGCCTGACCGACTGGCCGGGCAATTACGACGCCTACCTCGAACGCAAGGCCCGCGCGCGGGAAGAAGAAGCCCGTCACGATGCGCTCTTTGAACGACGCCTGGAGCAGGAGGAAGCCTGGATCAGGCAGGGCATCAAGGCCCGCCGTACCCGCAACGAGGGCCGGGTGCGCGCGCTGGAAGCCATGCGCGAAGAGGCGGCCGCGCGGGTAAAACCTCTGGCGCCACCGCGCATGGTTCTCTCCGAGGCAGAGGAGTCCGGGCGCAAGGTGCTCGAGGCCCGGCGTCTGAGCTATGCGTGGGGCGAAACCCCCATCATCCGGGATTTCTCATTCAAGATGCTGCGCGGTGAGCGCATCGGACTCATCGGCAATAACGGGGTTGGCAAGAGCACGCTGCTCAAACTGTTGTTGGGCGAACTGGAACCGCAGTCCGGCAGCCTGAAAGTCGGGACGCAGCTTGAAATCGGCTACTTCGACCAGATGCGGCGTGCGCTCGATCCCGACAAGACGGTGGCAGAAACCGTGGGCGATGGCCGCGACTATGTGAATCTCGACGGCAAGGAACGCCATGTCATCGGGTATCTGCAGGGTTTTCTGTTCAGTCCGGAACGAGCCAAAACCCCGATACGCGCGCTGTCGGGCGGTGAATGCAATCGGGTGATTCTGGCGCGACTGTTTGCGCGCCCGACCAACCTGCTCATTCTCGATGAGCCCACCAACGATCTGGATGTCGAAACGCTCGATGTGCTGGAAACGCAGCTGGTCGATTACAGCGGCAGTCTCATTCTGGTCAGCCACGATCGGGAGTTTCTCGACAACGTGGTCACCGGCATCCTGGTATTCGAGGCCGATGGCCGCATCGAGCGTCACGCCGGCGGTTACAGCGACTGGCTGGCGCGTGGCCGGGCGCTGGCCGCCCGCGATGCCCCGGCGACGAAACCGCGTGAGGCGCGCGCATCGGTATCGGCGCCCCCTGCCCCTGCCGCGCCGGTAGCGACGCCCGCCCAGGGGCGGCTGAGTTATAAATACCGACTCGAACTCGAACGTTTGCCAGCGGAAATCGAAGCCCTCGAGGCGCGTGTCGCGGCGCTCGCCGAGCAGGCCGGCTCGCCCGATTTCTATCAAGCCCCCTTCGAAGCCGTGCAGGCCCATCTGGACGCGCTGAGCGAGACCCAGCAAACGCTGGACGCACGTCTGGCGCGCTGGATGGAGCTGGAGGAGATGAGCGCCGGCACACGCTGAGAGATCAGACCGCTCTAATCTCCGCCCCACCCATGAATGGCGCGGTGTCGTCCATCGCGTGCAGCAGACTCGCCAGCGGCGTCAGCGGGAGGCTCGCGCCACCCAACAGTGCGCTGTCCCCGGCGAGTGTGGTGACGGCGTTCGCGGCGTCACTCAGGGCGTAGCGCGTGCCGTCGGCAAAGCGCAGGATCTCCACTGGCAACGGGGCATCGAGCGCTCCCCCCAACAGCAGACGATCCGAGGTCTGCGAAAGCCCCAGCACCCAGCCGCCGGCTTCGCGCCCAAGCAGCAACTGTTCGGGGGTCACCCCAGATCCCAGGCGGATACAGTCCACGCCCTCGTTTGCACGCTCCACCACGGTGTCCCGACCGCTGCCGGGACCGAAGAAGTAGTTATCGTTGCCGGTGCCGCCCAGCAGGCGATCGGCCCCTGCACCGCCGTCGAGCCAGTCATCGCCCACGCCGCCCACCAGCACATCCATGCCGGCATCCCCGCGCAGGTAGTCGTTGCCCAGCTGGCCTTCCAGTCGATCGGCACCGCCCAGTCCACGGATGGCATCAGCACCGCCCAGACCGCGCAGCACGTTCGCCGCCGCCGTTCCCGTGAGGCCGTCGGCAAACGCCGTGGCGGCCGTGCGTGCCATGGGCAACACGCGGATCTCGACATCGAAATCGACACTGTCGCCGTGAGGGTCACGCGCGCGCAGGGTGAGCGTGTAGAGATCGGCCGCGTTCGCCGCTGGCGTGGCGATAAGCGAACCAGTCTCTGGAGCCACGCGGACCCAGGTGGGCGCGGGAGAAACGAGAGAGAGCGTCAGGGTGTCGTCCAGATCGGGATCGCTGAGGAGTCCGGTTGGTAACGTGAGGGTGCGCCCGGTGCCGCCGAGAACCTCAAACACGGGCAGTGCGCCGGTGCAGCGGGGTCGCGCGTTGACCGCATCGACCAGTTGATCCCAAGTCTGAATGAGACCATCCGCGAGATGAACTTCGCTCACCGGGCGCGGCCCGCTGCGCAGGGCCGACGGATCGAAGCCGGTCAGCTCGACGCGCGCGCCCCCGGCCGGGTCTGCGAGCACAATCTGGGAGCCATCTAGAAGTGGCGTCAGGGCACCAGTCCATGGCAATTCGAGGCGATTGTTGCCGGTCACA
>JBIKOF010000056.1:0-8017 GCA_044358205.1 Gammaproteobacteria bacterium
GACCCGTGCGCGCGGCACCGGTTTGGACGTTGGGCAGGATGACCTCGCGTATGTAACGGGGGCTACAAATGGGATGGACGCGCAAGCCCTCGGCGAGTTCACCCGCCACGCGGCACATATAGGGATTTACCGCTGCCAGATGGATGGGAATGGGCCCACAGGCTAGCGGCGCGGGCGTGAACACCGGCACATTGAGATTGATCCGGTAATGCTCGCTGGTGTGATCGACTGGCGCCCCATCCTGCCAAGCCCGCCACAGGTCTCGAATTGCTCGCAGGTAGTCCCGCATCCAAGGGCCCGGGGGCGACCACTTTCCGCCAAAGCGCCGCTCGATGTGCCCTTTTACCTGACTACCGAGCCCCAACACGAAGCGTCCCCCGGAAAGCCGGGCAAGACTCCATGCCGTCATCGCGGTGACAGTCGGGCTGCGGGGAAACGCGATCGCCACCGACGTCGCGACGCGCAGACGCTGGCTGGCGTGCAAGGCCAGAGTGGAGATGACGTAGGGATCATCCTTGTTGTCCTGCACAGCCAGCCCGTCGAAACCGAGGCGCTCGACCCGCGCCGCATCCACAGCCACGGCCGTGAGTTCGAGTTGTCCGTCCGTGGCCTTCAGTCCAGAGTCCGCCCGGCCGAGCGGGAGCATGGTTTCAACGATCATGACGGTGTCCACCTTGAGGAGGCGTGAGCGTAGGGCAAGCTGCCGCAGGTCGCCAGTTCAGGCCTGCCGCAATCAGGTTGAGTTGCCGCGCTGCGTGCTGCCATCATCGGCCCGGTCATCCCGACGTCACCCGCACAGAGGCTTTACGCATGCATGCCGTTTCCCCTGCTTCCGCGTCCCGCTGGCCGGTGCGTTACACCATCGTCGGGCTTTGCATCCTGTCGGTGTTCGTGTGCTACATCGATCGAGTCAACATGTCGGTCGCGGTGCTCGCGATGCAGGAACAGTACGGCTGGAGCGAAAGCCTGAAAGGACTGGTGCTCTCCGCCTTTTTCTTTGGCTACATGTTTTTCATGCCCGCCAGTGGGTGGCTCGCCAACCGTCTTGGTGGCCGACGGGTGCTGGGTTACGCGGTGCTGTGGTGGTCGCTGTGGACCATCCTGACGCCAGTGGCAGCGGCCATTTCACTGCCCATGCTCATCGTTGCACGCATCGCGATGGGCGGTGGCGAAGCCGCAACCTTCCCCGCTGTGTATAACCTGTATGGTCGCTGGGTCCCCCCCACCGAGCGCTCGCGGGCGGTGGCACTGCTCACCGCTGGGATCCCACTCGGCACACTGTTCGCGCTCACGTCCACAGGCTGGATCATCGCCCAGCACAGCTGGCAGCTCGTTTTTTACGCCTTCGGAGCAGCTGGCCTGCTGTGGTGCCTGCTGTGGTTTCCGAACAGCAAGGATGCGCCGCGTGAACACGCGCGCATCTCCTCGGAAGAACTTGCTTTGCTGGAGGCCCACGCCCCGGCAGCATCGAACAAGGCACCCGTGCCATGGAAACGCCTGCTCAGCGCGCCGGCAGTATGGGCCCTCATCATCAATCACCTGTGCACCAACTGGGTGTTCTACATGCTGCTCGCCTGGCTGCCGAGCTACTTCCGCTCCGCGCTGGGGTTGAGCATCACGCAATCCGGTCTTTATGCCGCCGGCCCGTGGCTTGCGATGTTTGTGGTGGGCACATTGAGCGGCTATGTGGCCGACAAGGTCGTCAAGCGGGGCGTGAATCTGACGTTGGTGCGCAAGACCATGCAAATTACCGGGCTCACCGGGGCCGCGCTTTTCATGCTGGCCGCCCGTGATGTCACGTCGGCTGATACCGCGTTCCTGCTGATGTGTGGCGCCCTCGGCACCCTCGCCCTTACCTGGGCAGGCTTTCTACCCAATCATCTCGAGATTGCGCCGCGCTACGCGGACGTTCTGATGGGAATCACCAACACTGCCGGCACGGTCCCTGGCGTGGTGGGGGTGGCGCTCACCGGCTGGCTGGTCGAGGCCACGGGCACCTACGACGCCGCCTTCCTGCTCGCCGCCGGGGTCAATCTCACCGGCGCAGTGGTCTGGCTGTTCTTTGGAACCGCGCGCAAGGTCGTCGACTGAAGCGAGACCTCAGCGCAGCCCCAGACGATCCAGGCACTCCTGCCGTAGCTGCGTTTTCAGAATCTTGTTGGCGCCCGACAGCGGCAGCGGATCGGTTCTGAACTCGATGCTGCGGGGGCATTTGTAGCCCGCAATGAGGCTGCGGCAATGCGCGATGAGCATGGCCTCGTCCACCGTCTGATCTGCATGCAGGACCACTACGGCATGCACGGTCTCCACGAAGTCCGGATGCGGCAATCCGATGACCGCACATTCGCGCACGGCTGGATGCTCGTGCAGCGCATGCTCGACTTCGCCGCAGTACACGTTTTCGCCACCGGTGATGATCATGTCCTTGATGCGATCCACCAGATAAATGAAGCCCTCGTCGTCCATGTAGCCCGCATCGCCCGTGTGCATCCAGCCCCCACGCAGGGTTTGCGCGGATAGCTCCGGCTGGCCCCAGTAGCCCTGCATCACCATGGGGCCGCGGACCTGAATTTCGCCGATTTTCCCGCGTGGCACTTCGTGGTCCTCGGGATCAGCAATCCGAATCTCAGCCGTGACGAGCGCCCGCCCGATGGACTTGATGCGCCCCGCGTTCGGCCCCTCCAGGACATGATATTTGGGCGCGAGATAGGTGGCGGAAGGCGACAGTTCGGTCATCCCATAGCTCTGAGAGAAACGCACCTTAGGCATGGCTGCCAGCGCCCGACGCAACACTGCTTCGGGCATGATCGAGGCGCCGTAAACGCAGTGGGTGAGACTGCTGACATCGGTGCCCTCGAACTCGGGACAGTTCAATAAGCGGTTGAGCATCGTCGGCACAAGAATGATGTGCGTGATGCGATGGGTCTCAATCGCGCGCAGCACGGCTGCGGGTTCGAAACGCGGGAGGATGATGCTACGTGCAAGACTGCTGACCACGGCGAGCAGGCGCGCGCTGCCCGAAGTGTGGAACAACGGCGAATTGTGCAGGTAGACGATGTCCTCGTGGAAATCGTTGACCGGAATCACCGCAAGGGTGTTGGCCACCAGATTCGCCACGCTGGTGGCGACGCCTTTGGGTCGCCCGGTCGTGCCGCCGGTGTAGATGATGGCGAACAGATCATCCCCACAGCGTCGCGCATCCTCGCGCGGGGCGTGCGTTGAAATCAGGGCCTCGTATCCGGCCGGTCCCGGATCATCCAGCGCGATGATGGTCTTGAGCTGAGGGCAGCCCGCTTCCAGCGCGGCACGCCGGGCCGCGTATTCCGGGCCGAGCAGCAATATCTTCGCGCCGCAGTCGTTGAGGATGTAGACCAGTTCGGCGTCCGAGAGGCGGGTGTTCAGGGGCACGATGGCACCCCCGGCCCAGGGGGTCGCATAGTGGAATTCGAAATACGGAAAGCCGTTGTCGGCGAGCATGGCGACCCGGTCCCCGGGGGCGAGCCCCAGCGCGGTAAACACGCCCGCGAGGCGCGTCACCCGTTCCCGGAACTGAGCCCAGGTGAGCTCCGCGTTGCCGCAGACGAGTGCCGTCTGGTTGGCCTTGAACTGGACCGCACGATCCAGCACCTGTGTGAGATACATCTGTCCCATGAATGTCCCCAAATTACGCCAGCGCGTCGGGCCAGCCTGCGAAGCTGCCAAGTATACCCGCCAGTCCTTGCCCGTCGGCCCCCGGTTCTGAGTCGCTTTTCGTATACTCGGCACGCCTGGTCTTTGCCGGTTTATGTCGTCCTGGGAGTTCAATCGATGCATCAGCTGTTCCGCACACGCACCCAAAGCCATGAGGATCTCGCGGACAGCGGCCTCAAACGCTGCCTGAGCGCATTCGACCTCACCTTGCTTGGCATCGGCGCCATCATCGGTACCGGAATTTTTGTGCTCACCGGGATCGCCGCCGCCACCCAGTCGGGCCCTGCAGTCATCCTTTCGTTCGCCATTGCCGGAACCGCGTGCGGTTTCGCAGCCCTGAGCTACTCTGAACTTGCCAGCAGCCTCGGCGGATGCGGCAGCGCCTATGGCTACAGCTATTCGGCATTCGGCGAACTTGTAGCCTGGATCATCGGCTGGAATCTGTTGATGGAATACGGCATGTCGGTGGCGGCGGTGGCCAACGGCTGGTCGGGCTATTTCCTGAACGCCCTGCAGGCCATGGGTATCGAGTTCCCTGCCGCCCTGTCGAAAGCACCATCCAAGGGTGGCATCGTCAATCTGCCGGCGGCGCTGATCGTGCTGGCGCTCACCGCCCTCCTCGTCTCCGGGGTCAAGGAAAGTGCGCGCATGAATACGGTGATGGTCGCAATCAAGCTGGTTACGATTTTGGTTTTCCTCGCGGTCTGTACCCAGCACGTCGACCCAGCGAAATGGTCGCCGTTCATGCCCTTTGGCTGGTTCGAACGCGCGGTCGATGGGCATACCAGCGGCGTGCTCGCCGGCGCGGCGATGGTGTTCTTTGCCTTTATCGGCTTCGATGCGGTGACGACTGCTGCGGAAGAGGCGCGACGCCCCCAGCGCGATCTCCCCATCGGCATCATTGGCTCGCTCGTTTTCTGCACGTTTTTCTATATTGCCGTGGCCGCAGTGCTCACCGGCGTCGTCCCCTGGAACGAACTCAATGTCTCATCGCCCGTGGCTCATGCCTTACTCGAGCTGGGCTATCGATGGGCGTCTGGCATGGTCGCGGCAGGTGTCATCGCCGGACTCATCACCGTGATGCTGGTGGTGTTCTACGGGCTCACACGCATCATCTTTGCCATGGCGCGCGATGGTTTGCTGCCGGGGATTTTTGGCCGCATCAATACACGCACCCAGACGCCGGTCATCACCATTGTCTCGACCGGCGTAATCAGTGCGTTCTTCGCGGGCTTCGTGCCGCTGGGAGAGCTCGCAGAGATGGTCAATATCGGAACCCTCTTCGCCTTCGTCATGGTTTGCCTGGGTGTAATCATGCTGCGTCAAACCCAACCGGAACTGCACCGCCCGTTCCGCACACCATGGCATCCGCTCATCCCGCTCGCGGGCGCCCTGTCCTGCGGCGCCCTCATGAGCTTTCTGCCACTGGTGACGTGGGTACGCTTCCTGTCCTGGTTGGGAATAGGGTTGGTGGTGTACTTCCTTTATTCCTATCGGCACAGCCATCTCGCACGCGCCGCGGGCTGAACGCAACCGCCGTTACGCGTCGGTTGGCGAATGGACGCATAATGCGGCGTAAGGTTGCGCGCTGCATCGCCAAGGCGCGTGGACTTTGATCCGAACACCTCGAACAAGAACACACGCGGAGGTCCCATGACACTGCCAGTTGGTTATTTTCCCTGCACCCAGGATCCGCCCAAGGGCGAGAACGTTGCGCGGATGATCGACGAGATCATCGAACAGGCAGAGGTCTGCGAACAGGTAGGCTTCGACGGCTTTTTCTTCACCGAACACCATCAGCAGGAAGATGGCTATCTGCCGGCGCCGGTGCTGATGGCAGGCATGGTCGGAATGCGTACCAAGCGCATCAAAGTGGGGACCTGCGTCCTGCTTGCACCCTTGTATCACCCCATCCGTCTTGCCGAAGACATCGCGGTGGTCGATCAGGCGACCAAGGGCCGTTTCATTACGGCAGCCGGCATTGCCTACCAGCCTGGAGACTTCGCCGCGTTCGGCGTTAATCCCAAGCAGCGTGTCGGTCGCACAGAAGAGGTGGTCGAGGTGCTGCGCAAGGCGTGGACCGGCCAACCGTTCTCGCACCCCAGCCGTTACCACACCATCGAGAACGTGCGGGTGACCCCGACGCCCTATCAGGCCGGCGGTCCGCCGATTTGGATGGCCGGCTGGGTGCCGGAAGGCATCGCGCGCGCAGGACGAATGGCGGATGGCTGGATTGCAGATCCCATTCAGTCCCTGCCGGTCATCAAGGAGTACACGCGACAGTATCGTGAGGCTGCGCGTGAACATGGCCGCAAGCCCTTTGTGTGCCTGATGCGTGACTGCGTGATTGGCGACACGTGGCAGGCCTGCGTGGAAAAAAGCGAAATGACCATGGTGACGCACCGCTGGTACTACGGATACGGCGCCTATGCCAACGACGACTATCTGGCAGACGTGAAACGTCCGGAAGATCTGAGCTTTGAAAAAGTGGCCAAGGATCGCCTGATCGCGGGCTCTCCGGCCGAATGCCTCGACCAGTTGAAGATGTGGCAGGACGAAATCAAACCCGACTATCTGATGTTGCGCATGCGGCAACTGGGCGATCCACCGCAGGCGGAAGCCCTGCGTGACATACGCCTGTTCGGAGAAAAGGTCATTTCGAAACTTTGAGCGCGCAGATCCCCGGCGTCACGCGCCGGGGATCTCCTCTATCATCATGCACCAAGAGAACGACACCCCAATCGTGTATGGCCAAGGCGACGCCTCCTACCGCACGGCGGGCGAGGAAGAGGGCCTGCGCCGCCTCGTCGATCGCTTTTACGACCTGATGGAAACCCGCCCGGAGGCCGCGCGAATCCGCGCGATGCACCCCGAAGATCTCACCATTTCGCGCGACAAGCTCACGCGATTTCTGTGCGGCTGGTTGAACGGCCCGAAGCGCTATCAGGAAAAATACGGGGCAATTTCAATTCCCGGATCTCACGCGCATCTCGCCATCGGCGCAGAGGAACGTGACGCCTGGCTTGCCTGCATGCGTGATGCGCTCGCCGAACAGCCCTATCCGGAAGCCTTCAAGGCCTATCTGCTGCGTGAGCTTTCGAAACCCGCAGAGCGGGTACGCAATCAAACCTGAGCGGCGGCGACCGGCAATCGACGCACCCAGGGGCCACCCGCCGCCCGAATGGACATGACCAGCGCGGCGATGACCACCGGCACCGTGCCTTCTCCGATTCCGGTCGGCGTTTTCTCTGACGCAGGAAGGATGTGCACTTCTACGCGCGGTGCCTCATGGATACGGAGAAGCGGGTAATCGTCAAAGTTCTGCTGAACCACGCGGCCAGCCTCCAGCGTAATCTCCGCCCGCAAGGCATTCGAAAGCCCGAACAGGATCCCGCCCTCCACCTGGGCTTCGACAATCTTCGGATTCACCGCCAGACCACAGTCCACCACGGCCACCACCCGCGAAACGCGTGGCCAGTTTTTGTCATCGAGCGACACTTCCATGGTCATCGCGATGCAGGTGGAATGGTGCCCGGGTAGATAGCTCATGTCGGCAACCGCGAAGCCTCGCCCCGCCCTCTCGCCCATTGCGCCCGGCATACCGCCGCGGGCAACGACCTCCTGCAGCAGGCGTCGTTGGCGACGCACACGCAGGACTTCGAATTCGCGCGACGGAAGTTCGGGTGGCAGCGCGTCCGCATCGAGCAGATTTTCCATCATGGTCAGTGGACTGATCCCCGCCGCCTCAGCCAGCTCAGCCATGAAGAGATGATTCATCCACGCGCCCTGCGAATGCCCCACGCCGCGCATCCAGCCAAAGGGAGGCGGGCTGTCGATGGACCCGTACTCACACTGAATACTCGGGATGGCAAAGGGTACACGTGATAGCCCATAAGGCTGGACCGGCGCACGTCCAAAGACGACCTTGTTGTGCCAGCTCGTTACCCGACCGGCGGTATCCAATCCTCCCTTAAAGCGCGCTTTCCCGATGGGCGCGTAGTAACCGCGGCGGATGCTTTCTGCACGCGAGGCGATGAGCTTGACCGGGGTGCCCTTGAGCGTGCGCGCCACCTGAACCGCCTGGCTGACGAAATCGTTCGACAGTCGGCGACCGAAACCACCGCCGGTCAGCATGAGATGGAAGCGAACCTTGCGGATGGGCACACCCGCGGCATAGGCCGCCACGCGCTGCGCTTCTTCTGCGAACTGCGAGCCGGCCCAGACTTCCACACCCTCGTCGGTAACGAGTGCCGTGCAGTTCATGGGCTCGAGGGGTGCGTGCTCCATGTAGGGATAGTGATATTCCGCTTCAACGGTCCAAGCGGTT
>JBIKOF010000057.1:0-7991 GCA_044358205.1 Gammaproteobacteria bacterium
TCATCGACCGCCAGAATCCGCGTCGGCACCTGTCCTTCGGTTTCGGCACCCACCACTGCGTGGGCTATCGCCTGGCCGAGCTGCAACTCCAGGTGGCATGGGAAGAGATCATGAAGCGCTTCCGCGAGGTCGAGGTGATGGGCGCGCCCACTCGCGTGTGTTCGAATATCATCCACGGCTACAGCGCACTGCCGGTGCGTGTTCATCCGTGGTAGGGCAAGGGCGGTTATCTGCATGAACTCCATCAACGACCGCGCCTGCATCGTAGGCATCGGCCACACCGAATATTCGAAAGACTCGGGGCGCAGCGAACTCAAGCTCGCCTGCGAAGCCATCTCCGCCGCCATGCGCGATGCCGGCCTTGGCCCGGGTGATGTCGATGGCATCGCCAAATACACCATGGATAACAACGATCCCATGGAAATCGCGCGCTGCCTTGGTCTGCCGGGTCTGCGTTTCTTTGGCGAGGTCGCGTACGGTGGCGGCGGTGGTCCGGTGGGCACGGTGATGCTGGCCGCCATGGCGGTGGCCACCGGCCAGGCGAAAGCGGTCATTGCCTTTCGCGCCATGAATGAACGCTCGGGCCGCGGCACTCCGCGCTTCGGGCAGGCCATGGTGGCCGATACGGCCGCCGGCCCCATGAGCTATCTCGCGCCGTTCGGTCTTTTCAGTCCGGCGCAGATGGTGGCGCTAGCCGCGCGCCGACATATGCATCTTTATGGCACCCAGTCCTATCACTTCGGGGCGATTGCCGTCGCCTGCCGGCATCACGCCAATCTCAACCCCAACGCCATGATGCACGGTCGCCCCATGACGCTGGACGATCATCAGGCATCGCGCATGATCTCCGACCCCCTGCGGCTGCTGGACTGCTGTCTCGAAACCGATGGCGGTGCCGCGGTCATCGTTACCACGCCCGAGCGCGCACGCGAACTGCGGCAGAAGCCGGTGTTCATCGCCGCCGGCGGCCTGGGTGGCGGAGGCTGGAACAACCGCTTCATGGTGCGCGACATCGACGCGCCGTCGAACGAGGCGACCGTGGCCGGACAACGCCTGTTCGCCGATGCCGGCATCACACACGACGACATCGATGTGCTGTTCCTGTACGACCACTTCACCCCCATGGTGCTCATGCAGCTCGAGGACTACGGCTTCTGCGGGCGCGGCGAGGGCAAGGATTTCATCGGGGATGGGCGACGCTTTCTGTGGCCGCACGGAGATTTGCCCCTCAACACCAGCGGCGGCAATCTCTCCGAGGGGTATCTGCATGGCATGCAGAACATCATCGAGGCGGTGCGCCAGTTGCGCGGGACCGCCCGCGCGCAGGTCAATGATGCCCGCTACGCCTTCGTCACGGCGGGTAACGCGGTGCCCACCTCGGCCATGATTCTCCGGAGGGACGGATGAACGCGTTTCCCACACCCGTACCCGAATACGGGGCCGAGCCGTTCTGGGCCGGCTGCAACGAGGAGCGTCTGCGCATGCAGCGGTGCACGGCGTGTCGGCGTCTGCGCTGGCATCCCGCGCCCATCTGTCCCTATTGCCAGGCGGAGGCCTGTGAGTGGGACGAGATCCCGCACACCGGACGCATCCACACCTTTACGGTGGTCACGCACCCGGTGCACCCCGGCGCGGTGGACAAGGTGCCTTATGTGGTCGTGGAGGTCGCGCTCGATGCGCAGCCGGATCTGCGGATGATCAGCCAGCTCATCGACTGTGCGCCGTCCGAAATGGTCATCAACGCCCCGGTGGTGGCCGGCTTCGTCGCCCATCCCGAGGGGCAGAAACTGCCAGTGTTCCGGCTTGTGCGCTAAAAACAGCGTCAGGGCCTCTGTTCATTACGCGCGCCGCCTGCGCTGAGCGCTTTCAGGAGAAAAACCATGACCGGACTCGTCGGCAAACGCGTTGTCATCACCGGATCCTCGCGCGGGTTGGGACGCGCCACGGCGCTTGCGTTTGCGACCCACGGCGCACGCCTTGTTGTTAACGGAACTCGCGCTGAGGCGCTCGATGAAACGGTCGCAGGTGTGCGTGCTCTTGGTGCAGAGGTGCGCGCGGTGGTGGGTTCGGTGGCGCAATCTGCAACCTGCGAAGCCCTCGTGAAAACCTGTGTAGACGCTTTCGGGGGCATCGATCTCCTTATTCACAACGCGGGGCAGGTGCGCGATCGCACCTTGTTCAAGATGACCGATGAGGATTTCGATGAGGTCATTGCCACTCACCTGCGCGGCGCCTGGGCGTGCGGCAAGTACGCCGCGCAGGCCATGCGCGACAACGGCGGTGGCCAGATCATTCAGGTGATCTCGAATTCGGGATTGTCCGGTGGCTTTGGGCAGAGCAACTATGCGGCGGCCAAAGCGGGAATGCTGGGACTACAGCGTACGTGGGTGCTGGAACTCGCCCGTTACGGCATTCGCTGCAACGCCTTCTGGCCGATTGCGGCGACCGAAATGACCCAGGTGGTGTTCGACAATGCGGCGAAGCAGGCGGCCGCTGCGGGCCAGGCGGCGCCGTCAGCGGCAGAGCTTGGCTTTGGCACGCCAGAGGAAGTGGCGCAGGGGCTGCTGTTTCTGGCGAGCGATGCCACCCGCGAATGGAACGGTCAGGTGCTTACCTTCAACGGCCGCAAGACCGCGTTATGGTCTGCGCCGGCCGAATGCCACGAAACCTTCAGCGCCCAACCGATGAGCCTGGCGGCACTCACCGCGCACTACGCGACGGTGCCACCCCTCCCGCTCTATCAGCCGCGTTTCGTCGAGTAGAACTCAGGCCGCCACGGCGGGCGCGGGTCCCGGCACCGGCGCTTCCGCCGCGCTGTCGAGAAACTCCACCCGCCCGGTGGAGACGTTGTACATCCCCCCTACGATGTCGATTTCCCCTCGCAGGATCATCTGTGAGAGCGTTGGGCTGTTCTCCTCAATCCAGCGCATGGTGTTACGCACATTGATGGCGGCGACCCGGTCCACGAACACTTCGTTGCCTGCATCGCGATTCGTCAGGGTTTCCTTCTCCATGTGCACGGCTTCGGTGATGGGCTCCGTGATGGCGGGAAGATTGGTCAGGCCAGTTGCTTCCACCGGATCCACGTCGCGCGCCACGAAATCACAGGTGGCCTTGACGGCTCCACACCGGGTGTGGCCCAACACCACGATGAGCTTGGCGCCCGCGATCTTGCAGGCGAACTCCAAGCTTCCCAAGGCCTTGGGACTTGCCACGTTGCCGGCCAGCCGCGCGACGAAGATGTCGCCGATTCCCAGATCGAACAGCAGCTCGGCCGGTGCTCGGGAGTCGATACAGCTCAATACGGCAGCCATTGGGTGCTGCCCCCCCGCAGTGGCGTCCACCTGGCGCACGAGATCCCGATGCAGTCTTTCGCCCGCAACGAATCGCCGATTGCCCTCGCGCAGCAGTGCCAGCACCCGCGCTGGCGTCAGCGAGGCCTGCACCTCCCGGGTACTCACATCCACGTACTGCACGGTGTCCCGCAACGGATAGTGATGCTGGAAACCCAGCAGGCTTAGACGAATGCCGCGTGCCGGTGCTGTCTCCTCGGAAAATTCGTGGAGCATGGCCAGGATGTCCGAATCGATGTAGTCGCACGTGCGCGCATCGATGAGCACCTGATCGCCGCGCTTAAATGTGCCGAGCATCTCCGACAGCTGCGCCCGGTTCAGGAAGGTTGCCTGGTCGCCCAGCTCCAGCCGATGTACCACGCCGCTGACGTGGGTCTCGTTCACCACCCGCACGCCGTGCCGGATGTTGTTGAACAGAATGGAGGCAAGACTCACGCCGAGCCCGATCAGGATGCCGATCAGGAGATCGGTCAGCACAATCGCCAGCACCGTGATCACGAAGGGCAGGAACTGGCCACGGCCCTCGCGCCACATCGAACGGAAAATCGCAGGGCTGGCAAGCTTGAAGCCGGTGACGATGAGGACGGCGGCAAGCGTTGCCAGAGGGATGCGATTCAACATGCCGGGCAGCAGCAGCACGCTTCCGAGCAGCAGAAAGCCGTGGAAGATCGCCGACAACTTGGTCCGCGAACCGGCATTCACGTTCACCGAGCTGCGGACGATTACCGAAGTCATCGGCAGTCCGCCGATCATGCCGGCCGCCATGTTACCCACCCCTTGGGCAAGCAATTCGCGGTTACGGGGCGTGACGCGCCGCTGTGGGTCCAGCCGGTCGGTTGCTTCGATGTTGAGCAGGGTCTCGAGGGAGGCAACCACCGCCAGGGTGGCGGCAGCGACATAGATGGCGGGATCTGCCAGCCGCGAAAAATCAGGCGTCTGTACCAGTGCGGAAAAGAACGTTTCGCCCGCACCCAGCACGGGCACGGCTACCAGATGGCTGGCTTCGATTTCGAGGCGGCTGTGCCAGCTGGCAAGCAGCTCGGACAGCACTGTGCCCGCCACCACCGCCACCAGCGGACCTGGGACGATACTCTTCTTGAGCGGTGTTCGATCCCAGAGGAGCAGGATCGCTAATGACACCAGGCCCACCAGTGCCGCACCGGGGACCGCGGCCGACAGGGCCTCGCCCAGCTGCGAGAAGGTATTCGTTCCGTCGGGTGCGAGGAACGCCATGTCCGCAAGCGGATTCTTGTCGAAACCGACGAGGTGGGGCAGCTGTTTCAGAATCAGCAGGACCCCGATTGCGGCCAGCAGGCCCTTGATGACATTGGTAGGAAAGTAATTGGCCAGCGCCCCTGCCTTAAACAGGCCGAGCCCAATCTGAAGTGCCCCGGCCAGGACGACCGCGAGCAGGAAGGCATCGAAAGACCCAAGGGCTGTAATTTGCGCGAGCACTATTGCGGCCAGCCCCGCGGCCGGCCCGCTGACGCTCACCTGCGAGCCACTGAGGCTGCCGACCAGAATGCCCCCGACGACCCCCGAGACCAAACCCGCAACCAGTGGTGCGCCAGAGGCCAGCGCAATACCGAGACATAGCGGAACAGCGACCAGAAAAACCACAATGCCCGCAATGAGGTCGCGTCCTACGATAGCGACAGGGGAGGGGTTCGGCACAGCGGGCGAATTCATAGGCTTCCTTTCGATAAAACGAGGCGGCGCCCTTTCGACCGAGGAGGAGAGTGCAAGTTCAATTCAGGTGCATATTCCCCCATGCATGCACGGCGGGAGCAAGGAAGAGGTGTTCTCCGCAGTGCCGCTGCGGGCCGTAATCTTGAACCAAGGGCTCAAGATTGGGACTTCTCGGAGTGGGTTAAGGCTTCCCGCACGAATGCGGGCGTGCACACCCCCACTACCAGATCGGCCCCGAGTGTTTGCAAATATAGGCTCAAGGATCTCGAACCCACTGGCGAACACTACAGAGAACACCAAGCTTTAATCGTTGCCGGCGTGATGCCGGGGTCGCGGGAGGGTCGGGTCTAGTCGACCTGCACGGGACTCTCGGGCTGCGCGGCTGGCGGCGCGCTGCGCGAGGAACGGCCGCGCACCAGTGCGGCCTGAATTTTGGTTTGGATGCGGGCGAGTCCGTCGCCGAAATCGCGCTCCACCGAATCGTTGCGTCGGCGGTAGTCGAGATACTCGTGGGCGATATTGAGCGCAGCCATCACCGCTACTCGCTCGCTACCGATGACCTTGCCGCTGTCCCGCTGTTCCCGCAGCTTGCGGTTGAGGAATTCCACCGAGGTGAACAGCGCTTCGCGTTCTTCCTCCGTGCACCCGACAAGGTATTCCTTGTCCATGATGGTCACGGTAATCGGTTTGACGGAATTGCTCATGACGGTCTTAGCGGGTTTCCATCGCCTTGAGTCTTGCAATCATCGCCTCGACTCGACTGCGCGCCTGCTCGGTCTTGTCGATGAGCGTCGCACGCTCGGCAGCGAGTACGGTTTGCTGGCTGCGCAAGGCCTCGTTCTCGTTGGCCAGCGTTTCCACGGTGCGAATCAGCTCGTCCACGCGCGCTTCTAGCGCCGCGATGTCGAGTCGTTCTGTGGAGGGATCCGTCATGGCAATCGTCTGATTCCGAAGTGCGCAGGCACGCTGCCGGCAATATAGAACCCGCCCCCAGCAGGGTCAACCACACATCTGTCGGCGCGGTCGCGGATTTCCGCAATGTCCCGCGCAGCTTCAGTCGCCGCACGGCTCGTGGAATAATCCGCGCGTCCGACCCGGTGTGTCCCTCATGCGTAACTTCTCGACCCGCTCTTTCTACACCTCGGTGTCCGATGCTCTCTCCGTGCTCGAGAGTGATGTCGAGCCCGCGGAATGCCATGGCATGCTCTGCGGCATGCTCTGTAGTCCTGATGGCTTTGCAACCGAAGACTGGTTGCAGCACCTTGCCGGTTACACCGGCGAAGATCTGGGCGAGGCAGTCGACGAGGCGTTGCGCGATCTCCTGCAGAGCACGGTCCGCGGCATGGACTCTGATGAATTTGCCTTCGAACTGTTGCTGCCCGATGACGAAGAACCGCTGGTGGTTCGGACAGACGCGCTCGGCGGCTGGTGTCGGGGTTTCCTCTCAGGGTTCGGCGTGGCGCGCGGCGCCACCGGAATGAGCCACGAGAGTCAGGAGTTTCTGGGTGATCTGTACCGGATCAGTCAGGTCGATCCCGCGGAAGCCACGGGTGAGGCCGGCGAGCAGGCCTTCCTCGAAATCGTCGAGTACGCCCGCATGGGCGCCATCCTGCTGCGCGAGGAAAATCGCACCGAGCCCGTTCCCGACGTGGTCAGCGGCAGCGTGCACTGAGCCCCCGGCAGCGTATGGACAAACGGGAACACGCGCGACGCCGCAAACGGCTCATGGACATCGTGGACGACGGTGGCATCGCCATCCAGCCCACGGCCCCGGAGCATCTGCGGAACCGCGACGTCTACTATCCATTCCGTCCGGACAGCGACTTCTTCTACCTCACCGGCTTTCCGGAACCCGAAGCCGTGCTGGTAATGGTGCCCGATCGGCCCCAGGGGGAGTGCCTGCTGTTCTGTCGGGAGAAAGATCCCGAGGCTGAAACCTGGCACGGGCGGCGCATTGGTCTCGACGCGGCCTGCGAGCTCTACGGCGCGGACGACGCCTTCCCCATCTCCGATCTCGACGACATTTTGCCGGGGTTGCTCGAGAACAAGGCGCGCATCTACTACACCATGGGGCGCTATCAGGATTTTGATCATCGCCTGATGGGCTGGCTGCAGCGTGTATCCAGCAAGGGGCGTGCGGGTGTGCACACCCCGGATCAGTTCATCTCGCTCGCGCACTATCTGCACGAGATGCGCCTCTATAAGAGCCGCGAAGAAATCAAGACCATGCGCCGTGCGGCGCAAATCTCAGCCGTGGCGCACCGCCGCGCCATGGAGAGCTGCCAACCCGGTATGTACGAATATCAGGTGGAGGCCGAACTTCTGCACAGCTTCCTCCAGCAGGGCGCGCGCGCGCCGGCTTACCCCAGCATCGTCGGGGGTGGCGCCAACGGCTGCATCCTGCATTACACCGAAAACAGCGATGTCCTGCAGGCGGGGGATCTGCTGCTCATCGATGCCGGAGCGGAGCTGGACAGCTATGCCAGCGATATCTCCCGGACCTTCCCGGTCAGTGGCCGGTTTACGCCCGAGCAGCGCGCCATCTACGAAATCGTTCTAGAGGCGCAGCTCGCCGCCATCTCCGCCGTTCGTCCGGGCAATTCGTGGAATGACCCCCATCACGCAGCAGTGGAGACCATCACCCGAGGTCTCATCGACGTCGGCATCCTGAAGGGGCGCTGGCGGACGCTGGTCAAGGAAGAGGCCTACCGTCCTTACTACATGCACCGCACGGGTCACTGGCTGGGAATGGATGTTCATGATGTGGGCGAATACAAGGTGGGCGACGAATGGCGCACCTTCGAGCCGGGCATGGTGACCACGGTGGAACCTGGGCTCTACCTTTCGCCAGCCCTGAAGGGCCTGGCCAAACGTTGGTGGAACATCGGGATCCGAATCGAAGACGATGTGCTCGTCACCGCGGACGGGCATGAAGTGTTGAGCGCCGGT
>JBIKOF010000058.1:0-7956 GCA_044358205.1 Gammaproteobacteria bacterium
GGCAATCGCCTCAAGAGCCAGGAGACTTTCCAGGGCGAATGGACCCGATCGGGCGACAAGTACATTCGCAACACGGACGGCAGCTATACCTACGGCGGGCGCACGGATGACATGCTCAAAGTCAGCGGAATCTATGTGAGCCCATTCGAAGTAGAGGCGACCCTGATCAGACACCCCGCAGTGCTGGAAGCCGCGGTGGTCGGCGTACAGGACGCCGAAGGGTTGACCAAGACCAAGGCGTTCGTGATCAGGAAGCCCGGGATGGACGTGGATGAAGGCGAACTCAAGGCCTTCGTGAAGGAGCATTTGGCGCCCTACAAATATCCCCGCTTCATCGAGTTCGTGGACAGCCTGCCCAAGACCGCGACCGGCAAAATCCAGCGTTTCCGTCTACGCGAAAGAGAGCAGCAGGGATCACCCATCGGCTGATCGAGATCAGGGATTAAGCGCCTTCCACAGTTCGATCAGGCGGCTGAAACAGTCTGCAAAGATCTCGGGCGTGATCACGTAAGAGGAATACAAGCGATCCTCCACGTCCTGGATGTGCGAGGTATCGATGACCACGAGCTTCTCGGAACTTCCACCCACATGGGACCAAAACCCCGCTTGCGGCATGTGGGCCCGATCCGCATGCAGGAAGGTTGGGAGGTCGTAAATCCAGGTGGGCAACACGGCACCGCTGCCGATTGGCACTATGGCAACGTCACAGTGCGATAGCACCGCGCCAAGCCTATCGACACCAAGACCAACAGCAATGCTCGCACTGGCGCCACGTGTCATGAGCACGCGGGAGAGTTCGTCAAGTTTCTCACTCGCCTCCTCAGTGCCTTCCAGTACGAACAGAAATCTCTGGGGTGGCCATCCACGCATCAGGGCGCGTTCCACTGCAACCATCAGGCACTCCGCGATATTCAGCAAAGCCTTGTCGTGCACGCGCACATTCACGAACACCCGAAGCGTGCCCGGCATCGGTGCTGCAATCTGCGCAAGGGATTCGGGCAAGGGGGTCTGCGCGGCTTCGGCCCGGAAAGCTGCCGCCAGTTGCGGCGCAACTACCAAGGACTTCAGGCTGATCGCAATCACGTCCGGCTTCTCGAGCCAAGCCGACAGCGCTGCATCCGAATCAAAGTACTGCAAAACCTCCGCGCGCCCCTCGTGCCCAAGGTGCACCCCTGAGGTTGCGAGCCGCGAGAGAACGTGGCGCATGAAGGCTTCAGGGCCTTCTCGTGCAAACCGCAGATCCTGAGCGGGAGAGAACGCGAGACGCCAGTGACGAAAGAAATCCTCATCCGGCATCGCACGCACGAGCGCTAATACGCCAGCGAGGCCTGAACAGTCATTCCACAACAGATGCCCGAGATTGGGCCCGGCAGAAGTGTTGAGCACGAGTACCTGGGGGCGGGCGTCCTGCATGCAATTTCCGTCTGCGGCGGGGGGCAGCGTCGGATAGCGTGCACAGGCTGCAGGCGTGAACCAGCTCGACCACGCGTTTTCCAGGGATGGCTGAAACAAGAGACCCCCACCGGTGACCACTGCGTCTGTTTGGGCAAGGAATCCATGGCCACGAATTTCATGAAACCACAGGCCTGGGGCCGGATCGTAGCGGAGCACCCGCGCCCCTCCTGTCGCGCGTCCCTGCGGCCCGTAATGGGTGATGTGACGCCCGTGACTTGCGAGCTGATAGGTTCCCGTGAACGGACAGCGCAGGATGTGGCGCCCGATAAAGGCCGCTATGACCTCCCGCAGCAGTTGATAACCCGCTTGATTTCGCAGGTCGTCAAAGAATGCCGTAGATCTTTCCAAGCGCCCCAGAAACTGGCCACACAACTGCTGCCAGACTCGGCGAATCGCGCCCGCTTTCCCGGCAATCCGGGGTGAGGTGTCGAGCCAGGCGATAAGGCCCTGAATGTCTGAATTGAGGCGCGCGAGGTCGGGCTGCAGGAATGCGAGGAGCCAATCAGGGACATCCGCGACCGGCCGCAAGCTGGTGGGTAAAGGCTGGGTGCCCTGCCGGGCCTGCAGGGTGAAACGCTCAGTGACCCAATCTGGCGGACACGCGCGAGAAAGGCCCTCGACTGCTGCAGCCTCCGACGACGCCGTGCAACCTGCCCAGCCAAGCAGCAAGCGTGTCACAGCGGCGTCGGGCAGATGTTGCGCGAGACATTTTCCGTTCTCTTCCAGCTGCCAGACCGAAGATTGGGCTGCTGCACCACGGGCAACAAACAGGACCAGCCACTGATTAGCACGCTGGATTGCGCATACAGGCCAGATGTCCATTTCCGGATCGCGCCCCACGCCCACGCAAAGCACCGGCTCGTTCTCGAAATCGCGCAGGTGAAGCGCCGCAGCCCCCACCCGGGCATATCCGTTTTCGTCGACAAACACCGCGTCTTTGATGAGCGACATTCACGCCATCCTTGTTCTGGGTGAGAAACTTGTCACATGAGGATAGAGACGGCAAACGGGTTTCTTGATTGGGCTGTGCGTTGGTGCACATGCGCAGCGCCATTATCTCGCTGTGGCTGACAAGCTGGTCTATCCTCCCCTCATCGAATCCCGGAGCATCGCGGTGGGAAACTCCCGATCATCAGCCACACTGCCTACACTGGCCGGCCTGCCTCTCGGCAATGGACGGGCACACTTCGGCACCCACGTGCGCGAACTGGAGATACGCGCCCGTGCGCTTTTCCCACAGCTTCGGGCGCTCACCCCACTGGTCGAAGGCGAATATTTTCCACACTTGTCGAGCTTCGCCTCGCTAGGGGGGATCAAACTGGGTGCGGTGTCTCACTTACCCTGCAAAATGGAAATTGCTCCTGGGCCATCAAGCACGCTGGTTATTCCGCATTGCGGTGGCGGCCGGTGGACCGTCGAAGGTCGAGAGGTTTCCACGCACGCATCGCGTAGCGCACTGCTGATCTCTCCCGCTGGGGGTGTTGGGTTCACCGAGGAAACAAGCTCGGGGCTTTATCTGTCGATCGATTCAGCCCGGCTCAAGCGTGTGGGTTTGGCCATGAGCGGCGGGATACCGGTGGATTTTGACCTGAATAATTCGCGCGAACTGAACCTGCGCTTGAGTGACACGGTTTCCCTCCAGGCGGGGCTGGAGCTCATCCTGGGGCAAGTCGCCAGCGCACTTGAGAACCCGGCGCTCGTGCCCATGCTGCAATTGGAGGATCTCTTCCACCGCTTCGCGGCATTGCTTCTCGCGCCTGGCCACTTACTGCAAGAGGTCACCTTGCGTGAGGGCACCCCCTCCACCGGCGAACTCGACCTCATCTGCGACCGAATTCGCACCACACCCTATACGCCGGTGATCCTGAGCAAACTGGAGGAGCGAAGCGGTTACGGTCGCGCGACGATTATCGAAGCCTTCCGCGATCGTTTTTCCTGTACCCCCGTCCAGTGGATACGCCGAGAACGCCTCTCCCGCGCTTTTGAGGAAATCAGGGACAGCAGTGATCCGGCCCGGATCGACGGCATCGCCGAGAGCCTGGGTTTCTTGAACCGACGCGGCTTCGACCGACTTTTTCAGTATCACTTCGGTATTGGCCCTCTCGAAATTGTCGATACGCCGGCAGGAAGGATGCACTGAGGATGGATTTATTCGAGGCGATGCACAGCCTGCGGGCCATGCGACGACTGAAACCCGATCCCGTTCCAGATGAGCTACTGGTCAAGATCCTCGAAGCGGGGACTTGCGCACCGAGCGGACAGAATCTGCAGCGATGGGCGTTTTTGGTGGTCACCGATCCGAATGACCGCCGTTTCTTCGGGGAACGCTACGCCTACTGGTTGAAATCGCGTTTTGCCGATGCGCTGGCAACGATGGACTTCAGTTCTCCTGAAGGTCGGGTTGCCAAGGCCGCCGTGCATCTCGCGGAGCATATGCACGAAGTCCCGGTGTTACTCTTGTGCTGCGGTGTCCGAGACTGGCCCTTTGCGGTCCCTCAAGCCGAGCGTAAAGGCCTCGCCCCGCCCTCGTACGGCAGCATTTACCCGTGCGTTCAGAACATCCTGCTGGCATGTCGCGGCCTGGGTCTCGGCGCGAGCCTGACCACGATGCACCAGATGTTCGAGACCGAACTGCATTCACACTTCGGAATCCCCGACACGCATGGTGTGGTCGCCGTCATACCCATTGGCTATCCGGAAGGGAAATTCGGCCCGGTCTCGCGAGTCCCGGCCCGCTTCAAGACCCATTTCAACCGCTGGGGCGGACACAAGGCCGGGTTGGCTGAACCGACCGACTGAGGGCTCAGCGCAGACGCTGGCTCTTGCGGGTTCGGCCCGAAAACTCGGGAGGTTTGCGCTTGACCCACGCGATGAAGCTGGCCACCGCCGGGTGCGTGCGTAAGCTGTCCAACGTGTGAAATTCTCGCGCCAACTCCGCTTCGCTCAACAAGGCGTGAAGCTGTCGGTGGCACAGGCGGTGTAGCAGGACGGTCTCACGACCGCCCTGAGACCGGGGAATCAGATGGTGGGCATCTGCCTGGGCGGCGGGCAAGGCGCGTTCGCACAAAGGGCATACAAGCGGCGGGCGCGCGCGGGTGTCCTCGCCGCGCGCAGCCATGAGTTTGCGTCGGACGCGTCCAGCCACCCGACGCAACCAACGTGCTTGCGTGACGGCCGGTTTAACCCGCGTGGCGTGCGATTAGCTCCTTACCCAGCGCCATCATATGCACCTGATCCGGGCCGTCCGCCTGGCGGCACCAACGGGCATAGCTGAAGGCCTCAGCCATGAAATAGTCTTCCGTGAACCCACCCGCCCCGTGAATCTGCATGCAGCGATCGATGACCGTCTGCGCCATCAACGGCACAGTAATCTTGGCGGCTGCTATCAGGTCGCGCGCTTCCTTGGGGCCTACCTCATCCATGCGACGGGCAGTGGCCAGGGTGAGCAGGCGGGCCTGTTCGATTTCACAGAAACTCTTGGCGATGTCTTCTCGTATCGACTGATGCTCGGCAAGCTTGCGGCCGAAGGTCGTTCGCGAGACCGAGCGGCGACACGCAAATTCGAGCGCCCGCTGGGCGGCCCCGATGAGTCGCATGCAGTGATGGATACGCCCGGGGCCCAGCCGCCCTTGCGCGATTTCAAATCCACGACCCTCGCCGAGCAGGATATTTTCTTTCGGCACACGGACGTTCTCGAAGTGGACCTCGGCGTGTCCCTGTGGCGCATCGTCGTAGCCGAAGGTCGTGAGCGGACGCACGATTTTCACGCCGGGGGTGTTCTTGGGGATAAGGATCTGGCTCTGCTGCAGGTGACGGTTCGCGTTTTCGGGATCGGACTTGCCCATCACGATAAGAATCTTGGTGCGCTCGTACATGGCATTGGTGATGAACCACTTCCGACCATTCACGACGTAATGGTCACCGTCGCGGAGAATAGAAGTCTGGACGTTGGTGGCATCGGACGAGGCCACATCGGGCTCAGTCATGGCGTAAGAGGATCGGATTTCACCCTCGAGCAGCGGAACCAGCCACTGGTTCTTTTGCGCCTCGGTTCCGTACTTCATGAAAACTTCCATGTTGCCGGTATCCGGAGCATTGCAATTGAACACCTCCGGGCTCCACAGCACGCGCCCCATGATTTCAGCCAGCGGCGCGTAATCCTCGTTCTTCAGGCCGCCATGATCGTAGGGCATGAAGAGATTCCACAGACCCTGCTCTTTTGCGAGTGCTTTGAGCTCCTCCATCAAGGGCACGGTGGAGAAACGATTGGGCAGCGCATTCAGCTGCTCGTGATAGCGCTTTTCATTGGGATAGATATGCTCGTCCATGAAAGCCACGAGGGCGGCTTTTAGCTGGGCAAGGTCCTGATGACGGGAAGGGGATTTCGCACTGCTCATAGTCAACTCACTCGGGGCCGATGGAAGCGCTGACTATAGGCAGAAAAGGGCTCGCCGGGCACCCCCTCGAGGGGGCCGGCAGCACTCGCACCTATTTCAGGGCTTCATGCAGCGCAAGTTTCAGGCGGTCGATGTTGCCGAGGACCCGTGTGCGGTAAGCCATGACAGCCTCGCGGTCCACCGTCCAGAGCCGGTTTTCGGGGTAGTTGCGACCAAAGACATCCCGCAGCATCGACTCGAACTTGCCTGAGACCTGTCCTGAACCCGACTCCCGCTGCTCCACATAGGCCACCTGTTCCGCGCTGGTCAGTGCGCAGAGCAGCGGATGGAGGCGAGTGGAAAAAACCCGTCTGTACTGCTGGAACTGTGAGATCAGGCGATCTAGTGGAAGATTTTTCATCACCTCTTCGCCGATCTTGAGGACCGCATCCTCCCGCGTGGGACGCGTAATCATGAATTCACTAATAAGCCAGTCGCCAAGGTGTTCGCAGCGGGTATCTGTCGTTGCGTAAAGATCGAGATCGGTCTCGTATCGTGCAAACCAGCAATCCAGGCCGGACACCACGCGCTTCATGCGTTCGGCGGGGTACTCGTTCCGGTACTGGGTGCCGAAGATGCCGATGCTTTTTCTGGCTCGACCCAGGAGCTGGAGCAGCTTGTCATCAATGAGCTGGCCGAAGAGAGAATTGCCGATGCCGAGAATGAGCAAATCGTATTCGCGTTCAACGTCTGCCCACGGCCGGAAATTGAGAAACTCCACCTCGGCATTAGAAGGCAGAAGCGAAGACAGGACATGCATGCCCAATCGGTCGCCGAAGTTTCCGGCATTCGCGTAGCTCAGCACCGCTACCCGCCGAGGTGTTGTTTCGGTGCGCTGGGGGATGAGCGTATAGATCCACTGCAGGCCATCAACCTGATCCTCGGCGAGTAGACGAAGGCCTGCTGCCGCGAACAGCGCCTTGAGTTGGGCGCGGGTCAGCGCGTTGACCCAGCCCAGTGCTGCCCTGCGATTGTGGTCGGAGAGGCCGCCTGTTTCGGTGTCGCAATAGGTAACCATGATGCGCCCACGACTCCGCGCCAGCCTGGTGAGAAACGCGGGCAGGTCGAACACATATTCAATGACGCCGAGCATGAGCACGATGTCGACATCGTCGACCTGATTCGGGATTTCGCCCTTGTTGATGTCGCACAGGAGCGTACGTGCGTCTCTCCGGGCGACATCGGCGGGAATGTAAGTGCAGCTGGGGTGAAGATGCTTCTCCACCATCATCTTGCCGCACCCGATATCCAGTACGGTACTGCGGCGGGGGATGAGGCTCGCTGCAAATCTGGAGCGGGGCTCCCAGCTGGCTTCGAGGTTTTCGGGGTTAGACCAACGGATCAGATCCGTTTCCTGGTTTCGCACCGATCGCAGCCTGTTTTCGACGCTGTCTTTGGAATCCGTCACTTCCGGCCTCCTGCCCGGCCGACCTGACCGGCAATCGGTCCCGCTCGGCAGCGCTTATGAAGAAACGCCCGGATTATGCCAGAAACCCGCTAGACGCTGCGCCCCTGCTAGACTTCAACCTCACCAGAAAAACTCAATCACAGGGGAGCGTCCATGGATTTCACTATCGGCGACAAGAGCCGCCAACTGCTCGATCAGGTCCGCGCCTTCATGAAGGCGCATGTGTATCCGATTGAGGACGAGATCTACAACTTCACACATGACCCGGCGAACCTGTGGGTGCCACCGCCGCAGGTCGAAGCGCTGAAGCAGAAGGCAAAGGCAGAAGGGCTCTGGAACCTGTTCTTGCCTCACGAGTACCACGAATACAGCCCAGGCCTGAGCAACCTGGATTACGCCCCGCTCGCTGAGGAAATGGGACGTGTGCTGTGGGCCTCAGAAATCTTCAACTGCAGCGCTCCGGATACCGGCAACATGGAGGTACTTGCGCGCTATGGCTCGGCCGACCAGAAGAAGCGCTGGCTGGAGCCGCTGCTCAACGGCGAGATCCGCTCCTCTTACCTGATGACCGAGCCTCAGGTCGCCTCCTCTGATGCAACCAATGTGGAGACGTCCATTCGGCGTGAGGGTAATGAATACGTTATCAACGGGCGCAAG
>JBIKOF010000059.1:0-7949 GCA_044358205.1 Gammaproteobacteria bacterium
GACGACTTGCTCACCAAAGTCGGCATGCGGAAGACCGATGACCGCCGACTCCAGCACCGCAGGGTGCTCGTCGATGACGGCTTCGACCTCGCTGGGATAGACGTTGAGCCCGCCGGTGATGACGAGGTCCTTGGCCCGCCCCACCAGGGTCAGATAACCCTGAGTGTCGAGCACGCCATCATCGCCTGTGCGGAACCAGCCCTCGGCAGTGAAATCCTGGCGCGTTTTTTCGGGCATCTCCCAGTAACCTTTGAAGACACTTGCGCCACGCGTCTGCACGTGGCCGATCTCGCCCGGCCCCACCGGGTGGTCCTGCGCATCGACCACTCGTACCGAAACACCGGCAAGCGCGAGCCCGACCGCCCCAGGCCGACGCTCTCCCACCAGCGGATTGGTGGTGATGACCCCAGTCTCGGTCATGCCGTAGCGCTCCAGAACAGGATGGCCGGTCCGAGTCTTGAAGTCCTGCCAGGTGTCGGCAAGCAGCGGCGCCGATCCAGAGGTGAAGAGACGGACCTTGCGGGTGCTCCCGGCATCGAAGCCGGGATGGGCAAGCAAGCGCGTGTAATAGGTTGGAACGCCCATCATCACCGTGCACTCTGGAAGCCAGCGTAACGCGAGGTCCAGATCGAACCTTGAGCCAAACAGCAGCCGTGAGCCGGACATGAGCGTGCAGCCCAGTGCGATGAAAAGCCCGTGTACGTGAAAGAGGGGCAGCAGGTGCAGCAGCACGTCATTGCGCGAGAAGCCCCAGGCTTCGGTGAGCGCAGCGGCGTTGGCCGCCAGATTGGCATGGGTGAGCATGATGCCCTTGGGTTTACCCGTGGTGCCCGAGGAATAGAGCAGCGCAGCGAGATCGTCCGCTGAGCGCTCTACGGTGGCGAAAGATGTCGGCGCGTTGGCGCTCTCGGCAATGAGCGTCCCAAGCTCGAGCACCCGCACCCCGTGGCCGGCCGCTGCTTGTACAAGGGTGGCGACGGTGTCGCTGTCTCCGACCACCAGACCGGGGCGCGCATCCCCGATGAAAAATTGAATCTCTGCAGCTGTGTAGCCTGGATTGAGCGGATGAAACACCAGCCCCGCGCGCAGGCTCGCGAGGTAGAGCACGATGAAATCGGGACTTTTTTCGCAACAGGCCGTCAGGCGGTCGCCTGGCCGCAATCCCTGTGCAACCAGCCCCTGCGCAAGTTGCGCAGACGCCAGCTCCAAGTTGCCATACGTCAGACGCCGCCCATCTTCCGTAAGCAGAAACTCCGCCTCTGCATCCGGGAAATGTGCCGCGTAGGTAAGGAACAGATTGGCCTGCGGCACGTTGGCAGTCCTACAGCGAACGCGAAATCAGTTCCTTCATGATCTCGTTGCTGCCCCCGTAAATCATCCCCACGCGCGCATCCGCGAAATAATGCGCGATGGGATAGTCCATGATGTAGCCATACCCGCCATGGAGCTGCAGACAGCGATGGGCGATTTCAAAGGCTTTTTCCGAGCACCAGTATTTCGCCATGGAGGCAGTTTCAGCATCCAGTTCACCATCGATGAGCTTGCGGATGCAGTCATCCAGAAACACCCGCGCGATTCGGGTTTCTGTCTTGCACTCCACCGCCGTGAATTTGGCGGTCTGGAAATCGACGAGCTTCTTGCCGAAAGCTTCGCGCTGCTTGATGTAGTCGGTGGTGGCAGCCACGCAGGCCTCCATACTCGCCACTGCTGAAACGGCAATGATGAGACGCTCGCGCCCAAGCTGATTCATGAGCTGATAGAAGCCCTGCCCTTCCTGTCCCCCCAGCAGGTTTGAGACGGGGATCCGGCAATCGGTGAAAAAGAGCTCGCAGGTGTCCTGACCTTTCTGGCCGATTTTCTTCAGCGGCTTGCCGCGACGAAAACCAGGGAGATCTTTTGTCTCGACCAACAGCAGTGAAATGCCGCGCGCGCGCTCCTTCGGATCGGTCTTGCACACCAGCACGATGAGATCGGCGTTGTAGCCGTTGGTGATGAAGGTCTTCGATCCATTGACGACGAAATGGTCACCATCCCGCACGGCCCGGGTCTTCACGGCCTGCAGGTCCGAGCCCGTGCCGGGCTCGGTCATGGCGATGGAGGTGATGATCTCGCCCCGTGCCATGGCGGGCAGATACTTCTGCCGTTGCGCATCGGTGCCGTAGACCACGAGGTAATGGGCCACGATGCTCTGAATGCCGGACCCAAAACTCGTGATGCCGGCGCGCATGAGTTCCTCATAGACGATGCAGTCGAACCCAAAATCGCATCCACCGCCGCCAAATTCCTCCGGGATGTCCGGGCAGAGCAGGCCAACTTCGCCGGCCTTGCGCCAATAGGCCGGGTCGCAGTAACCCTGCTCAATCCATTTCTCTCGCTGGGGCACGAATTCGGTCTCGATGAACCGTCGCACCGTAGTGCGATAAAGCGCGTGATCGGGGGTTTCCCAGCCGTAGGTCGTGGCTTTCATGTCCATCGCGTCACCTCTTGATTGAGTCTTGGGGCGTCAGTTCGATCAGGTCGCGTGCAGGCCGAACACCGACACGCTCGCCACGTTGCGGAAGGGGTGTCCTCCCAGGTTGTGGGTAAGCCCGATGCTCGGCTGGGACAGTTGCCGATCCCCTGCGCGCCCCAACAGCTGTAGATACATTTCGTAGGCCATGCGCAATCCGCTCGCCCCTATGGGATGGCCAAAACACTTGAGCCCCCCATCCACCTGGCACGGCACCGCGCCATCACGGTCGAACACGCCGTCCATGACATCCTTGATCGCGCCACCTTCCGGGGAGATCCCGAGATCTTCCATCACCACCAGTTCCGTGACCGAGAAGCAGTCGTGGACTTCCATCATGCTGATCTCGCGGCGCGGGTCGCGGATCCCGGCCTCGGTGTAGGCCCGCTGGGCGGCGACGCGCGTAGTGTGCAGGTAGCTGCCATCCCAGCCGGTGTTCGACATCTCGAAGCCATTGCTGGGGGCGAGTTGCATGGCTTTCACCGTAACTACATCGCGATAGCCCATTTCACGCGCCTTTTCGACGCTGGTCACGATGGCGCAGGCCGCGCCATCACTGACGCCGCAGCAATCCATCAGTCCCAGCGGATAGGCGACGATGCCGGCATTCAAGGCCTCTTCCTCCGTGATGGTCTTGCGCAGGTGCGCCCGCGGATTCAGGGCGCCATTGGCATGACTTTTTACCGAAATATGGGCCATCGCGCGCTTGAGATCCTGCATATCCACCCGATGTCGCGCGGCATACGCGCTGGCGAGCTGGGCGAAAGCCCCGGGCGCTGTTGCATTGGGTAGCCAGAGATCGTCGAAGGTTCCCTTGGTGCGTTCGGGCAGGCCCGCGTAGCCCGTGTCCTTGAGCTTCTCCACGCCGACGGCGAGCGCGATGTCGCAGGCGCCCGCAGCCACGGCATACACCGCGCCCCGCAGGGCTTCGGTCCCGGTGGCGCACATGTTCTCGACGCGGGTGACCGGAATATTCGGCAGGCGCAGGGCCAGACTCAGAGGCAAGGCCGACTTGCCCGCGCTCTGTTCCTGGTAAAAGAGACCCAGCCACGCCATCTCGATGTCTTCCCGCGAGACCTTGGCGTCGGCCAGTGCCTCCTTGAAGGCCTCGACGATGAGTTCCTCGGGACCGCAGTCCCAGCGCTCACCAAAACGACTGCAACCCATGCCGATGATCGCGACCTTGTCCTTGATACCTTTCGCCATCGAATTTACCTCTCGCGGAACGCGTTGTCGGGTCAGACTGCCTTGCCCGCGAGCGGCGCGGGTTTCCAGAAATATCTTCGAAAGTGTCGGCGAGGGTCAAAATCCTTGATTCGGAAGACCAGCCGCACCGTGCTCCCCACCTCAACCTGCCCCGGATCGAAATCGGTGAACTCGAGCATGCAATTGGCGCCATCCGCGAATTCGACGTTGCCGTAGATGTAGGGCGGCAGGGGCGAATAGGCCAACCAGTCTTCGGTGTAGGACTTCACGCGCCCCGTCAGACCGGAAAGGCTCTCACCGGTTTGAGTGTCCATGGCGCCGCACTTCACACACACCTGGGAGCGCGGGTATTGCAGGGTATTGCACGCACTGCAGCGCCCCCCCAGCATGCCCGTGATGTCCTTGCGTCGCCGATAAAACGCCGACTGGGAAGTGCGGTTGTCGCGTTCAGCGCGCAGACCGAAATCGACTTCCAGCCGCTGGCGCAGCGACAGGAACTGGGTGTAATGCGCGCAGGTCCGGCGGGCCGCCAGCGACTCTGCAGGGCCGTGACTGGCTTGCAGCGCTGCGAGCGCCGGAGTGGTTTCGAGCACGATGGCGTCCGCGCCCTGGCCGAAACCGATCACCAGAATCTTCTCGCCCGGGACTGCGGTCTGCAGCGCGTGCGCGAGCATGAGCAAGGGCTGCGCGGCCCCGCAATCGCCCACCTGAGATGCGAGCGGGTCGACGAACAATTCGGAATCGAGTTTCAGCACCTTGGCCACGCCCTTGGCGGTGGCGCTGCTGGCCGGGAAGACCACGCGGTGAATCTCGCCGAGGTCGAGACCGGCATCGGCCAGCGCGGCCTGCACGGCACGCGGGACGAGCTTGTGGTAACCCTCCTCCCGCACCCAGCGCTCTTCGAGCGCATAGTCGTAATCGGTATCGGCGGCGCGGTACTGGTCCACCAGGTCATCGTGCCAGGAGGCCACCCCACGGACGACTGCAACAGCCTCGCCCTCGCCCATCAGGACAGCCGCAGCGCCATGCCCATAGTTCATCTCCTGCGGGCTGGCGGGCCGCGCGTCACGGCAATCGGCGGCAATGAGCAGGGTGGGTCTGGATACCGGATCCTGACCGAGCCGCAGCAGTGCACTGGTGGCGGCACGCCGGCTGCCAGACAGGTCTTCGGTCTGCGCGCTCTCGGGACACAGCAGGGCGTCGGCGACCACACCGCTGTTGCTGCGGTCCGCGAACGGCAAGGTGGTCGACGCGAGCATGATGCGTGCAGGCGTCACCCCGGTGCCAAGCAGACAATTCCGCGCCGCTTCGACCGCGAGCGTGATGCTGTCCTCGTCCCAGTTGGCGACGGCACGTTCGCCACGCGCCAGACCTTTGAGCGCAGGATTAGCCCAGGCCATGGCCTCGGCGATCGCTTTGCGCGGCAGGCGAAAAGCAGGGACATAGGCCCCAAAAGAAAGAATTCCGTAAGCCATGGGACTCCTGAAAGCGTACTTCGCGTGAACCTGAATCCCGCGCGGCCGCGGGCACCCAATCCTACACCACGGGTTGGGCCTTCGCTCACACCCGGGCCCATCAGCATGCATGCGGCGCGGGCCCCGGCAGCCCGAGGGCCTGTTGCTCACGCAGCGTGGCTGCATATATCCAAAAATTGCTGGAGCCTCGGCACCGGTACACGGGATAATCCGCGCCCGACTCCCCCAGGACCTGAACTCATGGCGCAATACGTTTTCACGATGAACCGGGTCGGCAAGATCGTGCCGCCCAAACGACAGATCCTGAAAGACATCTCCCTGTCGTTCTTCCCGGGCGCCAAGATTGGCGTGTTAGGCCTGAATGGGTCGGGCAAGTCGACCCTGCTGCGCATCATGGCCGGCATCGATCGCGATATCGTCGGCGAAGCGACCCCGCAGAAAAATCTGCGTATTGGCTACCTGCCCCAGGAACCCCAGCTCGACCCGGCGAAGACCGTTCGCGGCAATGTGGAAGACGGCGTAGCTGCCGAAAAAGCACTGGTCGACCGTTTCAACGAGATCAGCATGCGCTTCGCCGAGCCCATGGAAGAAGACGAGATGAACGCCCTGTTGGAAGAGCAGTCGGTGCTGCAGGACAAGATCGATAGCGCAGGCCTTTGGGAACTCGACCGCAAGCTCGAAATTGCCGCCGATGCGCTTCGTCTGCCCCCATGGGACGCGGAGGTCACGCACCTCTCTGGCGGCGAAAGGCGGCGTGTCGCGCTCTGCCGCCTGCTGCTTTCAAATCCCGAAATGCTGCTGCTGGACGAGCCGACCAATCATCTCGATGCCGAGTCGGTAGCCTGGCTGGAAAAATTTCTTGAAGAGTTCCCGGGCACCGTGGTTGCCGTCACCCACGATCGCTACTTCCTCGACAATGTCTGTGGCTGGATTCTCGAGCTCGACCGCGGTCACGGCATTCCCTGGGAAGGCAACTACAGTTCCTGGCTGGAACAAAAGGAAAAGCGTCTGGAACAGGAAGAGAAGCAGCAATCCGCTCATCGCCGCAACATGGAAGCGGAGCTGGAGTGGGTCCGACAGAATCCCAAGGGGCGTCAGGCCAAGAGCAAGGCCCGTCTGGCGCGCTTCGAGGAACTGTCCTCACAAGAGTTCCAGAAACGTAACGAGACCAACGAAATCTACATCCCTCCCGGGCCACGCCTGGGTGAACTGGTCGTCGAAGCCGATGGCATCAGCAAGGGCTTTGGCGATCGGCTGCTCATCGACGGCTTGTCCTTCAAGGTGCCGGCAGGTGCCATCGTCGGCATCATCGGTCCGAACGGTGCAGGCAAGTCCACGCTCTTCCGCATGTTGTCCGGGGAGGACCAACCGGACGGAGGAACCCTCCGCATCGGGGACACTGTGCAGATTGCCTATGTCGACCAGTCGCGCGATGGACTCGATGGCAGCAAGACGGTGTGGGAGGAAATCTCGGACGGGCTCGACATGATCCAGATCGGGAGCTATCAGACGCCCTCGCGCGGTTATGTTGGCAAGTTCAATTTCGGCGGCACCGAGCAGCAGAAGCGCATCAGTGAATTGTCCGGAGGCGAACGCAACCGCGTGCACCTGGCAAAGTTGCTGAAGGCGGGCGGCAATGTCCTGCTGCTTGACGAGCCCACCAACGACCTCGACGTCGAGACGCTCCGCGCCTTGGAGGAAGCGCTCCTCGCCTTCCCCGGTTGTACGCTGGTTATCTCCCACGATCGCTGGTTCCTCGATCGTCTCGCCACGCACATTCTGGCCTTCGAGGGTGACAGCCATGTGGAGTGGTTCGCTGGGAACTATCAGGACTACGAAGCCGACCGCCAGCGCCGTCTCGGGGGCGAAGCCGCCCAGCCTAAACGCTTACGGTATAAGCCATTGAGCCACTGAGGACATCCGCGATGGATATGTTCGCTGACCTATCGATGGCGGCTTGGCTCACGGTGGCAGCGCTGGTTTTCATGCTCGCCATGCTGCTCTTCACGCAGAAAGCGGCCGATGTGGTGATGATGGCGGCGCTGGGCTTTCTCTTGCTCACGGGCGTCCTCACCCCGGCGCAGGCTCTGAGTGGCTTTGCCAATGAAGGTATGGCGACCGTCGGCGTGCTCTACATCGTGGTGGCCGGGCTGCGCGAAACCGGCGTCATGACCTGGATTTCGCAAGGCCTCTTCGGCGTGCCGAAGACCACCACGGGGGCGCAATTGAGAATGATGGCGCCAACTGCGTTCATCTCAGCCTTCATGAACAACACACCATTGGTGGCCGCACTGTTGCCCGCCGTCGTGGAATGGGCACGCAAGCACCGCATCCCGGTATCGAAGCTTTTGATGCCTCTCAGCTTTGCCACGATTCTGGGGGGGCTGTGTACCCTCATCGGCACCAGCACCAATGTCATCGTGGCCGGCCTCATGCGCGACGCCGCTGCGGCAGGACAGGTGGACGGTGGCCTTGGCTTCTTCACGCTGACTCCGGTCGGGCTGCCCTGCGCGATCGTGGGCATCGCCTACATGGCCCTCGCCAATCGCTGGCTATTGCCGGTGCGGGAACGCTCATTCAACCAACCCAGCGACCCGCGCGCCTACACAGTTGAGATGCTGGTGGAAGCTGGCGGGGCGGTGGCCGGGCGTACCATCGAGGAGGCGGGACTACGCCAACTCCATCAGATGTATCTCGCGGAAGTCGAGCGGGCTGGCGAAATCATTGCCGCCGTGGGTCCCCGCCTGCGCCTGCATGCC
>JBIKOF010000060.1:0-7945 GCA_044358205.1 Gammaproteobacteria bacterium
GGGTAAGCTCGGCGGCCTTTACCCGATCTTTCACGATGATCAGCAACTCATAGTAGCGTCGAGGTCGGCAAAGTGGTCAACCATGAAGGGCTGGAAGCCGACGAAGTCCTGACCCAGCTTGTGGGTTTTGGCCTCTTCCATGGAAACCCCACCGTCACCATTGGCATCGGCCTTGGAAACTGCGTCGGTCCATGGCATGAAGCCATCGGCATTGGCGAAGGTGGCGGCCGCAGCGACGGCCACGGCGAGAAGAGTTTTACGCATCGAAAGAGCTCCTTGAGGGATTGTCCGATTCGGGACCACGGGGACACCTGAGGCGCGGAAGTCGGGCACGGAGCGACCCAAGTAGCCCATCAGGTAACCCGCCCAGCCGCCGGGTTATTGCGCGCGTAGCCTACGCCGTCAGCCCTGCGGCGTAAACCTGCGAGCCTGCGCAAAAGCGGGGGCCAGCAGTGCGGGTAGCGCGGACTACCAGCCGCCGGATTTCCCGGGACACCCTTTTAGGAGGATGATGCGGACCGCTCCCCTCGCGTTCCGGTCCCCCTGACCGCACTGCCACAGGATCGGATATGCCGCATAACGACACGCTCGCGCGCCGAAACGCCCTGGTTCTTGCCCTTGCCTCGGTGTTTGCGGGCGCCAATGCGGCGGTGCTGTTCGCCACCGCGGCCATCATCGGCCAGCACTTGGGACCTTCCCCCGCCTGGACCACCGCCCCCATCACCGCCTTTGTCCTCGGCACTGCCGCGATGACCCTGCCGGCGGCGCATCTGGCTGCACGGTTCGGGCGCAGGCTGGCGTATCAGGTGGGAACCCTGTTTGGCATCCTGGCCGGCCTCGTCGCCGCGCTCGCCATCCGTGAGGCGATGTTCAGCCTGTTCATGGTGGCAGCCGCCCTGTGCGGGGCCTATCAGGCCTTCGTGATTTCGTACCGCTTCGGTGCCACGGATCACGCAAGCCCCGAATTCCTGCCGAGAGCGGTGTCCTTCGTGCTACTCGGCGGGCTGGCCTCGGCCTTCGTTGGGCCGCAGCTGGTGATTTTCTCCAAGGATCTGCTGGCGCCCCATACCTTCATGGCAAGCTACCTTTTGCAGTCGGCAGTCGCCCTGCTCGCCCTGATCTCCCTGAGCGCCTATCGCAACGCGCCGTCGGTGTCCGCAGCCTCCGTGGCGACGGCACGCCCGCTGCGGGAGATCCTGCGCTTACCCCATCTGAAGGTGGCTTTTCTGGCCGGCGCGACCGCGCAGGCGCTCATGAACTACGTCATGACGGCAGCACCGCTTGCCATGATTGGCTGCGCTCACACCACAACCGAGGCCGCGCTCGGGATTCAGTGGCATATCGTGGGCATGTACCTGCCGGGCTTCTTTACCGGGGGACTCATCAACCGTTTCGGGGTCAACCGAATCATGCTGCTGGGACTCGCGATACTCGCGCTGTGCGGGGTCGTGGCCATGGCCGGCATCGAGATAGCTCACTTCTTTGCGGCGTTGACGCTACTCGGCGTGGGGTGGAATTTCGCTTTCGTGGGGGCGACCACCCTGGTGGCGCAGATAGCGGCCGCCGGTGAACGAAACCGGGTTCAGGGTTTCAATGATTTTGTGGTCTTTGGCGTCACCGCCGTGGCGTCGCTGTTCGCAGGCAAGGTCCTGACCGCTTACGGCTGGTCCAGCCTGAATCTCAGCATGTTTCCGTTCCTTGCCATCGCCGCCACTGCCGTCACGTGGCTGGTGCTACGGGACAGGCGGGTGGCGCGCTGAACCGCGCCACCCCGCGCGTTTCCGCCTAGACGATTTCCAGGCCCTCGTAGCCCTTGGCTTTCACTTCGTCGCAGAACTGCTTGTAGACCCCGACGCCCCCGGCATAGGCCAGCAAGCTGCGCTTCTTGCCCTCGATGTTGGCGCCCATGTACCAAGAGTCCGTCTGCGGAATGAGAGTGGCATTTGCGACCTCGTCGTGATGCGCAACCCACTGCGCTTCTGCGGCCGCTGAAGGTTCGATGGCCTGACGTCCCTCACTGCGCACGAAGTCGATGCAGTCGACAATCCAGTCGATTTGCTGCTGTGAGCAGGTGGGAACGTTGCAGAAGGCGGCAGCTGGCGACATTGGAGCCATCACCATGAACATGTTGGGGAAACCCCGTACCTGCAACCCCATGAAGGAGTGAATCCCCTCCTTCCAGCTGTCGCGCAGGAGAACGCCGTCGCGGCCTCGCATGTCGATGCGGGTGAGGGCACCGGTACCCGCGTCGAAACCGGTGGCGTAGATGAGAATATCCAGCGGGTATTCCCCATCGCGGGTTTTGACGCCCGTGGGCGTGATGGCTTCGATGGGCGAGGCCGCGATGTCCACCAGCGTGCAGTTCGGGCGGTTGAAAGCCTCGTAGTATCCGGTTTCAAGCGGCACGCGACGCGTTCCGAACCCGTAGCCGCGGGGGGTGAGCTTGTCGGCGACAACCGGATCCTTCACACGCGCGCGAATTTTTTCGCGCACGAAATCGGAGATTTCCTCGTTGGCCTGCGCGTTCATGAGGGTATCGGCAAAAGCCCCTACCCAGAAAATGAGCGAGCCATCTGCCCACAGGCGTTCCATCTGGGCACGCCGCTCCTCGGGCGACATCTCGAAGTAACCGCGCGGATCCGGATTGAAGTCGAAGCCGGTGGTGGTGGTTTGCACGAAGTGCCGGAGCTCGGGATATTTGGCGCGCATCTCGGTCCGGGTCGCATCATCCAGGCGAGGGTTTCGCATGGGAATGGTGTAGTGGGCGGTGCGCTGGAACACCGTGAGATGTCCGACCTTGTCCTGAATGGTCTGAATAACCTGAATACCCGTGGCGCCCGTCCCGATAACCCCGACACGCTTGCCGGCGAAATCCACGGGCTCGCGCGGCCAGCGCGCGGTGTGATAACACTCTCCGGCAAAGCTGTCCTTGCCCGGGAAATCGGGTGTCACAAATTCAGTGAGCCCGCCCGATCCCATGATGAGGAATTGTGCGCTGATGCGCTTGCCGGTATCGGTTTCAACGATCCACCGCTGGGTCGACTCGTCAAAGGTGGCGGCAGTCACGCGGGTGTTGAAGCAGATGTCGCGCCGGAGATCGAAACGATCCGCGACGTGATTGAGATACCGCTCGGTTTCTTCCTGGGCGATGAAGCGCTCGCTCCAGTTCCAGTCGGCGAGCAGCTCGTCCGAAAACCAGTACTGGTAAATTTGACTTGGCGAATCTGTACGGGCGCCGGGATAGCGGTTCCAGTACCACACGCCACCTACCCCACTCCCGAGCTCGAAAGCCTGTACCCGCAGATTGAACTGACGCAGCTTGTAGATGGCATAGAGGCCGGTGAATCCGGCGCCGACCACAACGGCATCGGTCTCGGGAAGGGCATTGTGAGTGGCAGACATGACGATACTCCATTCAGATTCTGGCCCGGTCTCGCGGGCAGCAAGCCGGGAATTTTGTTGCTCAAGGTGGGCGGCACCGCAACGGGGTATCCGCGCCGAGGGCGGGAAGTTACCCGCTTTGCCTTCTGGACGAAAGACCGGTTCCGAGGCCCCTCAGTTCCCGCGCGGCGGGTTCTTCACGCGCTGTGCAATTTCGAGTTGCCGGGCCCATTCTGCGCGGCGCTGCGCGCGTTCATCGGCCGACAGGCGGGCCACGTTGGAGTAATCGAGTTTCCACTCTGCGGACTCCGACCAGCGTAGCGGGGACTGTACCGTCGTCCGCGCCGCTGGTGCCGCTTGCAGCACCTGCAAGGCGAGCCGCAGGGTGAAATCCTGTGACGCTGGATCGTGAGGACGACCCGCCGGGTTCCCGAGCGGAAAATCACTGAACAGGAAACGCGGCACGCCAGCGTATTCCACAATGTCCTTGGCGCAGCCCATCACGATGGTGGGAATGCCGTGGGCTTCGAGCAGGCGGGCAACCAGACTCACGGTCTGGTGGCACACCGGTCAGACCGCGGCGAGCACCACGCAGTCCACTGCATCCTCGCGGCAGCGGGCAAGGATTTCGGGTGCATCGACCTCCAGCGTGGTGCGATGAGAACGGTTGGTCGGCGCACCGTAAAAGCGGGGCGCCACTTCGCCGATCAGCCCGGCAGATTGCACTCGGCGCAGCGCGCGTAGCGGAAACCAAACATCGGCATCCGTCGCCGTGGTGTGCTGGCGATCGTAGCCGATGTGGGAAATGCGCAGGTCGGGATCCTCTGCAGTAGGACCCGAGTAGACCTGAAAAAACTTGGCCGCCGCGTTGTACGGCGCACCCGGCCCCTGATCGCCCTTGTCGGGTTGAAACGGCGCCGCCGTCGTCACCAGGCCTACCCGGGCGGACGCGAGCGGTTTCTGCAATGGCGTAAACGGAACCTCGGCGTACTGGGCCCAGCGATACGGCGCGCCGAAGCCGAGCGTCTGATAGTACTCACTGATCCGCGCAAGGTATGGGACAGGTACATCGTGTGCTGCGCTGAATCCCATGGCGGAATCTTCAGGGGAGGCGGTCATGTTTGCGAATCTCCGGCTGGCCATCTGGAACATTACTGTACGGCTGGCCTGCGCGGCCTCCAAACCTTTGCCGCGTCCGTCCCGGCTCAGCGCGACATGAGGTGGCTGGTGCTCACCTCGACCAACAGCGTGCCATCCGGGCCGGTCACTGCAGTGCGGACCACCGACAGGGTGCGGCCACGTTTGACGAAGCGCGCGGTGGCCACCAGCACGCCCTCGCGGCAATTGCCAAGCAACTGGGCATTGAGGTTGATGGCCAGCGGAAATCCGGTCATGCCCGCAGCCACGGGCCGCCCCTGCAGGGCGAGTGTGGTGGCGGTGACATCCGCAAACCAGATGAGGGCGCCCGCGTGAACCGTCCCGAAGGGGTTATGCATGGTGGGCGTCACCGGCATGTGGGCAACCGTTTCCTCTGGGGTGTCGCTCACGATATCGAAGACCAGTGCGCCTTCGTAATGCGTCACCGGACGGGCATCTGGACTGTTGCTCTGCATGGGGTCGTGCTCAAGACAGGAAGCGCGTTAAGTTAGCCAAAGCCGTGGACCGTGGCGAGCGCAGGCCTTAGGCTCATTCCTTTCCCCATTGCGCTACAGGAGTGCACCCTTGAAAACGACCCGATTGCTCGTCGCCGCCGGCCTCTTCGCCACCCAGATTCCACTCGCGCTCGCGGCCCCCGAGACCTTCGTCATCGACGCCAGCCACACCTATCCCCGGTTCTCCTATAACCATCTGGGCTTTTCCACCCAGCTCAGCAAGTTCAACCAGACCAGCGGCACTGTCGTCATCGACAAGGAAGCGCGCACCGCCCAGGTTGATGTGACCATCGACATGAAATCCGTCGATACCGGTTTCGCCGATTTCAACGATCACATTCAGAAGCCCGATTTCCTCGATACGGCGAAGTTTCCAACCGCGACCTTCAAATCCACCAAGGTCGAGTTCAACGGCGATGCGCCCTCGGCCCTGCACGGAGATCTCACCATCAAAGGCATCACCAAGCCGGTGGTGCTGACGATTCAAAAGTTCGTGGCCCAGCCGCACCCCATGAAGAAAGTGGATGCCATTGGCGCGGATGCCAGCGTGGTCGTGAAGCGCAGCGATTTTGGCGCGGGAATGTACGCGCCGGCAGTCAGTGATGAGGTGACGATTTCAATCGCGCTTGAAGCCATCAAGCAGTAGGCGAAGCCTCATCCAGACGCGCGGCCAGTGAAGGCCGCGCGTTGAGCACCGCCGGATCGAAGCCGGCGGAGCGCTGATAATCCTCCACGATCTGGGCGAGCTCATGCGCGGAGACGACGTCCTCCAGCCGTGCGAATCCGTCCGGCGCACGATCGGCCACGAGATCGAGAATACGTTCCGGACCCGCGCGCCGATTGGCCTGCACCACTGCCGTGGTTGCCGGGATGCGTTCCTGCTCGTAGTCGTCCAGTGCGCGCAGCGGCTCCCCGGTGCGGGCGTGGCGAACCAGCGCACGGGTGAGCACGCGCGCGTCCAGAATGGCCTGCGCAGCGCCGTTCGATCCATTTGGATGCATGGGATGCGCGGCGTCTCCAAGCAGCGTCGTGCGGCCGTTGCGCCAGCGCGTAAGGGGCTCGCGGTCTGCCATCGGATATTTGAGGACCGACTCGCAATTCCGGATGAGCGCGCCGAGATCGACGAAATCGAGCGCGATACCCCGGGTTTCCGCCAGGGCCTCTGCGGGCTCGGTTTCCGCGGACCAGTCCTGGCGCGGCATAGGCCGGCCATCTTCGGTACGCACGGTTACCACCCAGTTGATGAGCTGCCGACCATCGGGGAGATCGCGCAGCGGATACAGGATGACGCGGCGACTCAGACGCCCCGCCATCACCATGCGCCGCCCACCCAGGAACGGCTCGGCAATGGTTACGCCCCGCCACATCGTTACCCCGTTCCAGAGGGGCGGGCCCTCGTTCGGCACGAGTCGCGCACGCACCGCCGAGTGCACACCATCGGCGCCGATGACACAGTCTCCCGGCAACGCATCGAGGTCTTGGGGCGCGAGTCGGCGACCCAGATGAATACGCTGGGAGCCGAGACGCGCCCGTACCGCCGAATAAAGCACGCCGAGCAGATGTCCCCGATGAATCGACCACTGCGGCCAGCGATATCCTGCCGCGACGCCACGCGGCTCCTCCCACAACACTTGGCCAAGGCGGTTGTAATAGCCCAGCGTCTCGGTACGCACTGCCACCGAATTGAGCTGCGGCTCAAGGCCAAGCTCACATAATTCGCGCGCAGCGTGTGGCAGCACATTGATACCAACCCCGAGCTCGCGCACCTCCTGCGCGGCCTCGTAGAGCTCGATATTGCGGAAGCCGGCCTCGTGCAGGCTGAGCGCCAGCGTGCAGCCGCCGATACCTGCGCCGACAATGGTGATATGCATGGAAAGTCCTCGACAGAGTGGTGGGCGAAAGCCCTGTGCAGAGCGAAGATTGCCTGCAGGTGATGCCCTCAATCCAGCCACACGGCCGGGAGCATCCTCACACTCCGTCGGGTCGAAAAATGTCCATCTGCCGGGTTTGCGATGAAAGGGCACACCGCGGGGTGTGCCGCCAGGGAGGCTCTAGTCCCTGTTTCGATTCCGCCCAGGATTGCTGAGCCGTAGCGGCGCACCCGCGCGGGTGAGCCAAGCGTCCAGCGTGAGGTCGGCAACACTGCCATGACCCGGCAGCGGAAGAGCCTGATATCGGTCGACTAAAGCCACCATGGCATCGAGACGCGCCTTGGGGTCGTAGATTTCCAACACGACGACGAGGTCGGCGATGATGGTCGCCTTGTCCGCCGCGGCGTTGAGGGTGATGCCTCGGTGGAGCGCATAGTTACGCAACTGGTCGTACACGGCGTCCAGCGCGGGCTCCATCGTCTGGTGTTCGGGCACAAGGTTTGCGCTGTCCTGAACCGTTCCCTGCTCCCACGCATGCCACAGGAAGTGGCTGCCCTGGGCGCAGGCCACCGGTGAGTAGTAGCTGTCGTAATTACCCGAAGCGAGCTTGTAGAAATAGGAGTTGTCCGTGCATGTGTGATGCGAGTAACGGTCAGCCAGCGAGTGAAGGAAAATGCCCGGCTTCGCGTAGCGTACGTCGTGCGGTCCGATGAAGCGCTGGAGATTGAGATCCTCCGCGACCACGACTTGATCTGCCTCCTCATTCACCACGAGGCGTCCGAGATTCGACTGAAAAGGGACCTGAAGTCGCGTGACGCCGGCCGCAAAAAAACTGGTCGGGCTGTCCAGAACGCGCCCCGCTCGTTCGCAACTGTTTCCTCGGCGGGCGAGTACGCCAGCGACGCAGGCGTCGGGGCGTTGATCGAAGGTCCATGCCTGAAGATTCTTCAGCAAGGGTTCGTAAGGCGCATTGGGTCCGGTGAGATAGTCAGCCGGATATCCAATAACCGGCGGGGGCTGTCCATTCGGAGAATATCGAGC
>JBIKOF010000061.1:0-7910 GCA_044358205.1 Gammaproteobacteria bacterium
GCCACGGCCACGTAGGGCGCATCAAGTGGGATGGAAAGTGGCGAACCATGTACCACTACCATCTCAACAATGAATACCCCTACGGCCCGGGGTGTTACCGTGGCAAGCCTGGGACGCTAGTGAGCAATGGAAAACATTCCCATGGCTTTCAGGCGCCGAAGTCGGTAGACCCGGCTGCGTCAACCGACATCTACGGGAACAAGCTTAATTAGTTCAGAGGTGCCATTCAGCAGGGTGTGAACCGCACCCTGCGTGGGCGGGATGCTTTCGGTGGTGAATGCCGGTGCACATCCGACGGGGCGCATTCGAAACTTCTATCCCTCACCACCCCTGTCACTACGGATGGGCTGGCCCTCTGCAAGACCTGAGTCGAAGCGGGGCCCGCTGACATCGATCGAATCGTGATCGCTGGGCCGCCGAACAATTGCCGCCACCCTCAGAGTCCACCCGCAATCTGGTGCGCGGTTTCCTGCGCGAGGATTTGTTAGTTAAGAACCCATTCATGCTGGGTGACAAACGAGTTGACCTCGGTAAAATCCAGACGCCCTTCATGCACGTCGCAGCCGGATACGACCATTTCGCAGTGACATGCCTTTGGAATGGGCCCGTATAGACACGCCGAAGCTCGGCGTACGCGTCGATGGAAGGATGTCCGAATTGAAAGGGGCAGATTCTTTGGAAGCTTGCGCCGCTTGCGACTGGCCTGGCTTCGGTCAGCGTCCGCCCGCGAAACGCCCAGACATCCGTTGGCTGCGCGTCGCCGCTACCGGCGCGTTCACCCTCGCTGCCCTGCTGTTCGCGAGCGCCCTTTGGGCCGCCGAAACCATCACAGTGCTAGGAGTGGATGTCCCGCCTGGGCAGACCAGAAGGGTGGGTCTCAACCTCGGTCAATCATTTCTGGGCAATGCCTTCCTCACACCGGTCATTGTCATGAACGGCCATGAGGAGGGACCCACCCTCTGTCTTACCGCGACCGTCCATGGCAACGAAATCAATGGCGCCGAAGTCATCCACCGTCTTTCCACGACGCTGGATCCGGCCAAACTCAAGGGCCGTCTGCTAGCCATTCCGGTGGTGAACCTGCCAGGCTTTCTGCAGTTCGAGCGGAATCTACCGAGTGGTCAGGACCCGAACCGCTATTACCCCGGCCACCCGGAGCGGGATCCCGCCAGTCGCCTCGCCCATACCCTGCTCAAGCAGATTGTCGAGCCTCACTGCACGCACCTTGTGGACCTGCACACCGCGGCAAGCCGTCGGGTAAATTTTCCGCACCTCCGCGTTAATCCCGACGAACCTCGTGACCTGGCATTCGCTCGACTGTTTGGCGCCATGCCCATCCTGTGGGAGGACGGCAGTCGACGCATGCTGAGAAGGGCCGCCGGCTCTCTGGGGCGACCCGCGGTCAGTATCGAGTTTGGCGGCGCAGACACCATCCAGCCCGCCATGGTTTCCGCGGTGACGGAGGCCCTGGCAGGGTTGATGCAGGCCTTGCACATGACAGAAGGTGCGCCTCCGTCTTCGGTCGCGCAGCTCACTTATCCCGACTCGCAGTGGTTGCGTGCCGACGCAGGAGGGCTCTTCATCAACGCCAAAGTCGCCGGTGATGAAGTGCGCAAGGGCGAGACACTGGGCGTCATCGCCAACCTTTTCGATGGCCGGGAGCAGCCGATCACTGCACCCGAAACGGGCCGCCTGCTGGGAGTCGCCGAGAGCCAGTTCGTGCTGCCCGGCTACGGTCTATACCACCTGGGTTTGAGCTTTGGTCGCGACCGCTGATTCAACCGGCGCCTCTAACAACTTCGCCGCAGGCAGCGCAAGAAAGGCCGCAACCGTCACACAGGCGATTACCGCCATGGTGTTCAGCAACACGGCAAAACCGGCTGCCTTGACCACTGGCCCCAGCAGGTAAACCGCCAGACCACCCACGCCGAAGGCAATCGCGATACGCATCCCGGCCACACGGCTGCGCATGCCGTCATCGACATAGCGCGCAACCACGATGTCGCCAAAGGGGATCACAGCAAAGATGGCCACCATGCAGGCTAGCAGGCAGACATAGAAAACCCACCCCTGCGTCTGCGCCGCCAGTGCGAGGAAGATCACCTGCGCAACCGCCAATCCGGCAAACAACGGCTTCATCGCCACACGTTCGATGCAAATGCCAACGATCACCTGACTGGTCGCGGCAAGGCCGTAGACCATCGCAAGCAACAGGCCAAGCAGGGCGGGATCGGTGGTGACCGCCGCAAACCTTTCACGCAACAGTTCGGCATTGCCGTTGGTCGTGAGATTGAATAGCAGTGATCCGGTGATGGCCGAGAGGGTCATCACAGCCAGCATTCGCGCGGCAAAGCGTCGAGGTGCGGCACGGGGCGCGGATGCTGCTGCGACGGCAGGTGCCTGCGTCTCGCGCGGCGCTAGTCTCGCAAAAAGCAGGCCTAGCCCAATAGCCAGCAAGGCAGGGAGCAGGAAGGCAGCACGCCACCCCGCCGCCTTCACCATGAATCCCGTCAGGAAGGCCGCGATAGCGATCCCAAAATTACCCGCGAGGTTGTTCCAGCCGATCGCGACTCCAGGTCGCGCCGCCGTCCTGATAAGCATCGGGATGCCCACCGGATGATAAATGCTCGCGAAACTTCCGAGCACCGTCAGGGCAAAAGCCATCTGCAGCGGTGTTTGGGTGAGTGCAACGGCCAGGCAGGACAGCGCGATCCCGAAAAAAAATACCAGCATCATTCGTCGCCGCCCCCATAGATCGCCCAGGCGTCCGGCTGGAATCGAACCCAGACCAAACATGACGAAGGCTCCGGCCGTATAGGGCATCAGTTCTTCCCAGCGCGCCACGCCAAAGTCTTGCGCGATGGCTGTGATCGCGGAGGCAAAAACCAGCAGCACAAGATGGTCGAGTGTGTGCGCTGCATTCAGCAGCAGGGAGGTGGCGCGGTTCATCGGGGAATCCCGCTCAGGCCGTGACGCGGAAAAAAAATGGCCGAGGGGCCTTGGGCAGGCACCTCGGCGCAGGTCTCACTAGGATGTCGTCTTTGTTGTAAATACTTTAACGGCGTCTGCGCTCAGGACTTGAACTTGGGCGCCACTTCTTTCGCGAACAATTCCATGCTCGCCCGGATGTGTCGCGGTGCAAGGCCTGGCAGCGCCTGCGCCGTCACAAGGTGGGTGACGCGACCAGCCTTGACGTACTCCGCGATCATCTCGCAGGCGTCCTTCGGGGTGCCGACAATCGCATCTTCACCGAAGAAGCTGAACTGCTGGCGCCGAATCATCTCTTCCGGCGAGATGATGGTCTCGCGAGCCTTGTCGTCACCCGGCTTGTCGTTCGCTTCTGCGAACCACTCGGCGTAGCAGCTCGCCATGTGATGGAGGGGCTTGGCGGCAAGTTCCCATGCCTGCTCGCGGCTGGGTGCCACGTAAACCGCCCGCAGCTGGGCGATATTGAAGTTTTGCGGATCACGACCCGCAGCCCGCAAGGCATCGTCATACATCTTGTCGAGCATGGTCGAGCCCACGGCCTGAAAGTGGAATCCCATCTTGGCCGCACGCTCGATGGCCTTGGGCGCAATGGCGCCGAGCCACAATGGCGGGTGCGGGCGCTGCAGAGCAGGCGGCGAAATCTTGATGTCTTTCAACTTGCTGAACTTGCCATCGAAAGTGACACTTTCTCCACTCAGCAGACGTTGGATGAGGGCGATGCCTTCCTGCAGACGCGCACCACGCTCGGTGTGCGAGATCCCCTGATCGCTGAATTCTTGACGTCGGTAGCCCAGGCCGACTCCAAGTTCGAACCGGCCGTTCGAGATGAGATCGACGGTCGCCGTGTCCTCAGCAATGCGCACAGGGTTATGCAGCGGCAGGAGCACGAGGAAAGTCCCGATGCGGATCCGCGTGGTCCGTGCGGCGACGGCGGCCGCGATTGGCAGCAGGGAGGGCGAGTAACCATCATCAACGAAGTGATGCTCGGTCAACCAGCAGTCGTCGTACCCCATGCCTTCGGAGTCTGCGATGAGATCGAGGTGATCGCGATAAAGCGTTTCCCAAGGAACGCGGGCGAAATCGGGATTGCGGAACGGCCATAGCACGCCAAAGCGTAGGCTCATTGGGATCTCCTGCTTGTCTTAAGGTTCGTGTGCAGCGGGTGTCATGGTCACACCAGCGAGCCGGAAGTTACACTTGCGTGCTGTTCGCCGGCAAGCCGTGGTCGCAGTGGTGCAGCGCAGCAGCCGTTTCATTCGCGCTTTCAGGCAGGAATCACTGCACCCTCATGCTCAGCTACCGCCATGCATTCCACGCCGGCAACCACGCCGACGTTCTCAAACACTGGTTGGTGGTGCGCGTCATTCTGGCGCTTCAGCGCAAGGCAACGCCCTTGTGTTACATCGATACCCATGCAGGCGCCGGTGAATATTCACTCGATTCGGCGGAGGCACAGCAACTGGGCGAGGCCCGCGAAGGGATTGCAAAACTCTGGGATTCGCCTCACCCGCCGCCCAGTGTCGAGACCTATCTTGCCCAGGTGCGCGCAATGAATCCGGGTCCCCGTGTTGTGCGCTACCCGGGCTCACCGCGTCTTGCAGGCCAGCTGCAAAGACCCGGGGACCGTCTGGTGCTGATGGAAAAACATCCGACGGACGCGCGCGCACTGGCGCGGAGCTTTAGCGAGCACCGCGGATGCAGGGTAGTGGCCGCGGATGGCTGGGCGTCGCTGCGGGGTTTCATCCCGCCTCAGGAGCGCCGCGGACTGGTTTTGATCGACCCACCCTATGAGCTCAAAAGCGACTATCGCATGTGCGTGGAAACACTCACTGACGCCTGTCGGCGCTGGGCTACAGGGGTCTACCTCCTTTGGTATCCGCTGGTCTCGCGACGCGAGGCAGACCGGCTCATCGACAGGGTCCGGGACATCGGCGTGCGACGAACGCTGCAGGTGGAACTTGCAGTACGGGCGCCGGACACCGTCGGCGGGCTGTGGGGTTCCGGCATGCTGGTCCTCAACTGTCCGTGGCAGGTTGATGAGGATGCGAGCGCGACGCTGCCCTGGCTTGCGCAAATGCTGAGCGGCCCCGACGCGCCGTTGCCCTCGGTACGCTGGCTAGTCCCGGACTGAGCTCAGTCGGCGAGTGCCTGAGTCACCATTTCTCGCGCCTCGGATTGCAGGCTCGACAGGTGATCTGCCCCTTCGAAACTTTCAGCGTAAATCTTGTACACGTTCTCCGTGCCAGAAGGACGGGCGGCAAACCAGCCGCGACGGGTCTCGATCTTGATGCCGCCAATCTCCGCGTCATTGCCCGGTGCACGCGTCAGAACGTTCGTGATCGGGTCTCCGGCAAGATACTCGGCGCGGATGTCATCAGGACCGAGGCGCTTCAGGCGCGTCTTCTGCGCAGGCGACGCCGGCGCATCGATACGGGCATATACAGGGGCACCGTGCTGTTCCGTCAAACGCGCGTAACGCTGTGCAGGATCCTGTCCGGTGCGCGCCGTCATTTCCGCAGCAAGGAGATTGAGCAAAATTCCATCCTTGTCGGTGGTCCATGGCTGTCCGTCTCGGCGCAGGAACGAGGCGCCGGCACTTTCCTCCCCGCCGAATGCCAGCTCGCCGGTCGCTAGCCCCGACACGAACCACTTGAACCCCACCGGGACTTCGTAGAGCGCGCGGGCATGCGCTTGCACGACGCGATTGATGATGGCGCTGCTGACCAAGGTTTTGCCAATGGCGGCATGTCTGGACCAGAGCGGACGATGCCCGAGGAGGTAATCGATGGCAGCGGCCAAATAGTGGTTCGGCGCCAGAAGGCCACCGCTGCGGGTGACGATACCGTGGCGATCGTGGTCTGCATCGCAGGCGAATGCCACATCGAAAGCACTGGCAGCTTCAACTACCCCTTGCATCACAGGGGGTGAGGAGGGATCCATGCGCAGCTGACCATCCCAATCACATCGCAGAAAAGCGAATGCGGGGTCGACACGGGGGTTCAGAATCTCGAGTGCAAACCGGTAATGGTCCGCGATGGCAGGCCAGAAATTCACGCCAGCCCCACCGAGCGGGTCGACGGCAAGACGAAGGCTCTCGCCGCGAATCGCATCGAAATCAATTGCCGCCTCGAGATCCCGCACATAGTCGGCCAGGAAATCATGGGCGATAACGAGTCCGGAGGAGGCAACCTGCTGCGGTGCGAACCGCCGAATCGACGCGGCCTCTGCAAGCAGGGCATTTGCGCGCTGTTCGATTTGGCTGGTGATCTCCGTGTCTGCCGGCCCACCATGCGGCGGGTTGTACTTGAACCCACCATCCTGCGGCGGATTGTGCGAAGGGGTAATCAAAATACCATCAGCCAGCGCCCGTGAGCGGCCTCGATTCCAGCTGAGGATGGCGTGTGAGATGACCGGTGTGGGCGTGTAATCATCGCGTGCTGCCACGCGTACCTCGATACCGTGAGCGGTCAATACTTCAAGTGCCGTCTGGTGTGCCGGCGCCGACAGTGCATGGGTATCGCGCCCGAGGAAAAGCGGGCCATCTATCCCGTTCGCGGCTCGGTATTCGCAGAGCGCCCGGGTGATGGCAAGGATGTGAGCCTCGTTGAAGCTACAGTCCAGTGCACAGCCGCGATGGCCTGAGGTTCCAAAGGCGACGCGCTGCGCACTTTCCATGGGGTCCGGACGATTGCCGAAGTAGGCCGCCTGCAGTGCCGCGACATCGGTCAGGGAGGCGGGGGACGGCAATTGGCCAGCAGCTGGATGGGCGTTCATAATCGGCGCGGCGCAGAATCTGTCGGGAAAGCGAAAGTCTACCCCAGCCCGCGCGGTGCCCGTGTGATTCAGGTCCCCATTCCGCATGCCAACGTCCGACCCCGCCACGATCCGCCCTACCTCGCGTAACCTGCGTCCACTGCGCATGCTGGGCCGCTATCTCGCACCCTACCGGGCACGCCTGCTCGCTGCGGTGACGGCGCTGCTGGTGGCCGCCGCGAGTGTGCTGGCCATCGGTCAAGGCCTGCGGCGTGTCATCGACCTCGGGATTTCGAAGGGCGATCCGGTTTTTCTGGACCATGCGCTGCTGGGCATGCTCGGCGTAGTGGCCGTGCTCGCGCTATCGACCTATGCACGCTTCTACTGCGTCACCTGGCTCGGCGAGCGGATTACCTCTGATCTGCGGCGGAATGTCTTCAGCCATCTGCTGGAGCTTTCGCCGTCTTTCTTTGAGGGGGTGCGGACCGGAGAAATTATCTCCCGACTGACCAATGACGTGGTCCTCATCGAAACCGTAGTCGGCTCCTCGGCCTCCTTCGCGCTGCGCAACCTGCTGCTGATGCTGGGGGGGCTCGTCATGCTTGCCGTCACCTCGCTGAAGCTCACGCTGGGCGTGCTGGTCGGAATTCCGCTGGTGTTTCTTCCCATCATCGTGCTCGGCAAGCGCGTTCGCAGTCTGTCTCGACAGAGTCAGGATCGCATCGCCGACATTGCCGCGCATGTAGATGAATCATTGCACGAGATCCGCACCGTGCAGGCGAGCGCACACGAGGCGCACGACCGGGAAACATTCGCGGCGCGGGTGGAGGCCCAATTCGACACGGCGCGTGCCCGCATCCGGGTACGCGCAGGCATGGTTGCAGCTGTGATGTTTCTGGCCTTCACCGCCATTGGGTTCATCCTGTGGCTGGGCGGTCACGAGGTCCTCAATGGACGCCTCTCGGCAGGTGCGCTCTCTGCCTTTGTGTTCTATGCGGTGCTGGTCGCTAGTGCGGTTGGTGCCATTGCCGAGGTGATGGGCGATCTGCAACGCGCGGCAGGTGCCACCGAAAGGCTGCTGGAACTGTTGAATACGCCCCCGAGCATCACAGCACCTCCAAACCCGCAAGCATTATCTCAGCCGTTGCGGGGTGAAATCCGCCTGGAAG
>JBIKOF010000062.1:0-7833 GCA_044358205.1 Gammaproteobacteria bacterium
GCGTGCTCGGTGGAGGTCTTCCTGAAGCCGTCGAACATGCCGAAAAACTCAGGGGAGAGAAAATTCGGGGTGGTGAACATCGATTCCATGGGTTACTCCTTGACTGCCGCCCGGGGCTTGATTGCTTTGTTGCCGTGCAGCATAAGTTCGATTGTTGCAGCGCGTCAAGCATTTTTTCACGTCGAATCCAGTCACGGGTTGAGTGGCCTCGGGGGCCGCGCAAACGAGGACTCAGCCGGCGACCCCTAAACTTCTTCCGATACCGGTCGATTTCCTTCAAAACCCGGCTCGGCTTGGGTAGCATGCGCCCCTTTCCCTGCTCATTGGCCGTGCCCTGCCACTTTGGCCGCGAAGACTGTTTCTGCTTCGAGGAGATCCCCTGAGATGACATCAAATAAGGAATTGGCGGCATGGGTGGATGCGATGGCTTCCCTGATGAAGCCCGACCGCGTTCACTGGTGCGATGGATCGGAAGCCGAGAACGACGCGCTCGTCGAGGTGATGCTCAGCGAAGGCTCACTGCTTCGATTGAATCCGGAAACCCATCCCAACTGCTACCTGCATCGATCGGATCCCAGTGACGTGGCGCGGGTGGAGCACCTGACGTTCGTTTGCACGAACAAGCGGGAGGATGCAGGCCCAAACAATAACTGGATGTCGCCGGAAGAGGCGCATCGCAAGATGGATGCCCTGTACGACGGCTGCATGAAGGGGCGGACGCTGTACGTCATCCCTTACTTGATGGGCCCGTGGGGTTCGCCCTACTCGCGTGCGGGAGTGGAGATCACCGACAGCCCGTATGTCGTTGCCAATATGCGCATCATGGCGCGCATCGGCACCCGAGCCCTGGCCCATATCGAGGCCGGCAATTCTTTCGTGAAGGGACTGCATTCCATCGGCGAACTCGATCCCGACCGCCGCTTCATCATGCACTTCCCTGAAGAACTCCTCATCAAGAGCTATGGCTCTGGATACGGCGGTAACGCGCTGCTGGGCAAGAAATGCCATGCGCTTCGTATTGCGAGCTGGCAGGCTCGGACCGAAGGTTGGCTCGCCGAGCACATGCTGATTCTTGGTCTGGAAGATCCCTCGGGAAATACCACCTACGTTGCAGCGGCCTTCCCATCCGCCTGCGGCAAGACCAATCTCGCCATGCTCGTGCCCCCTGCCAGCCTGAACGGGTGGAAAGTCTGGACCGTTGGCGATGACATCGCCTGGTTGCATCCTGGGCCGGATGGTCGGCTCTGGGCGATCAATCCGGAAGCAGGTTTCTTTGGCGTCGCGCCCGGCACGAGCATGAAGACCAATCCAAACTGCATGTCGACGCTGGGCAGGAATGCCATCTATACCAACGTCGCGCTCACACCGGACCAGAAACCGTGGTGGGAAGGTATCGACGATCCCGAACCGGCCGAGCTCACCGACTGGCAGGGGCGTCGTCACGAGCGAAGCCAAGGGCCAGCTGCGCATCCCAATTCGCGATTCACGGTGTCGGCGGCGCAGTGCCCAAGCTACTCGAGTCAGGCTAATGCCCCGGAGGGCGTGCCAATCTCAGCAATCATTTTCGGAGGCAGGCGGTCCAGCGTTGCCCCGCTGGTCTACGAAGCCCTCGACTGGGAACACGGCGTATTCGCAGCGGCTTCCGTTGCTTCGGAAACCACTGCGGCCGCTGTAGGCCAAGTGGGCCAGGTCCGCAGAGACCCTATGGCCATGAAACCCTTCTGTGGCTACAACTTCGCCGATTACTGGGCGCATTGGGCGAGTTTCGGCGAGCGACTCCCCAAGCTTCCGCGCATCTACCACGTCAATTGGTTCCGCAAGGACGGGGACGGTCGGTACATGTGGCCCGGCTTCGGGGACAACATGCGTGTGCTGAAGTGGATTGTGGAGCGATGTGCCGGCCGCGTGGGCGCTTCCCGAACGCCGATTGGCAACCTACCGGGTGCGGGCGATCTCGATCTCGGCGGACTTGCTATCGATCACGCGACGATGGACGCCTTATTGTCGGTCGATCCGGAAATCTGGCACCGCGAGGTCGACGAGATTGAGCAGTTCTTCGAGGAGTTCGGCGAGCGCGTGCCCGAGGCCCTGCGTCGTCAGGTGAAGCGAATTCGCAACGAGATCGCCCGCCAGAGAGCAGCCTGAGGGCGACTGCGGTCGTTAAAGCACCGCGGGCAAGGGCCCGCGGTTCACTCTTTGGGTTCAGGGCTTCCCGCGGGATTGAACAGGCCGCCGGGCTTGAAGAAGTTTTCCTGCACCCGCTGCCACATTTCCATGTTCCGTTTGGCCGCCTCAGCGAACGCTGGAGGCATGGGTGCCATGTCCAGCGCGCTCGATACCTGAGACTGAAGCGTTTTCTGCTGCTGGTAGAGCAGGTTGACGCTGTTTCGCAGGAAATCACCGGCCACGCGACTGGCTGAATTCCCGTAAAACCCGATCATCTGCTGCAGCATATCGGTGGACAGGATGGGCTCGCTGCTCTCTTCCTGCTCCACGATGATCTGCAGGAGGATGTTGCGCGTGATGTCCTCCCCGGACTTCTTGTCGATCACGCAGAACGGAATGTCCTCGAGCACCAGACGCCGCACGTCAGCAAGTGTCACGTACTTGCTCTCGTTCGTGTCGTAGAGACGACGGTTCGGGTACTTCTTGATGACGCGCTTATGGCCGTTTTCGCTCATGCTGGGAAGTTCTGGGTTGGGGTGGACCCCTAATCTACCGACGCAGTGCACAAAAAAGCAACCGCCCTGCACTGCGGCAAAGCATGGGCTCGGCGGACGCCCGAGCGCTCAGTGGGGGTGGCGCTGCGAAATATCGGGTAGCCGACGCCCGCTGCCGGGCGCCGGGGATGGACGCCTCAGAGATGGATCATGCGTCCGTCGGTGCCCAGGGCGGCCTCGTGCACGGACTCGCTCAGCGTCGGGTGTGCATGGACGGTGCGCGCGATGTCTTCGGCGCTGGCGCCGAATTCGAGGGCCAGAACTGCCTCCGCGATGAGCTCCGACGCATTTGGGCCGATGCAATGCACCCCCATCAAGGTATCGGTCTCGGCATCACTGATGACTTTGACGAAACCATCGGTTTCCCCCATGGCACGGGCGCGACCGCTGGCCATGAACGGGAATTTGCCCACCTTCACGCGTTGGCCCGTGGCCTTGAGCGCCTGCTCGGTCGCGCCCGCCCAGGCGATTTCCGGCCAGGTGTAAATCACCCACGGCACATGCGCATGATTGACGTGCGGCTTTTGACCGGTGAGGAGTTCGGCTACGGCGACCCCTTCCTCGGACGCCTTGTGCGCCAGCATAGGGCCACCAATGACGTCGCCTATGGCTCTCACCCCGGGGAGATTGGTCCGGAATTCCCCATCGACCCGAATGAAGCCCCGAGCATCGAGCTCAAGCCCCACTTCTGCCGCGCCCAAGCCCTCTGTGCGCGGTGAACGTCCCACGGCGACGATCAGGCGCTCGAACACCAGCGTTTCCGTCTTATCACCTGACTCGAAGCTAACCTCGACCTCGCCAGCCCGACATACGGTGTTGATGACGCGGGTGCCAAGCCGGATGTCGAGACCCTGTCGCTTGAAGAGCTTGAGCGCTTCCCGGGAGACGTCCACATCGGCGGTAGGAAGAAAATCTGGCAGCGCTTCGAGCACCGTGACTTTCGCGCCCAAACGGCGCCATACGCTGCCCAGTTCGAGGCCAATCACCCCGGCACCAATGATGCCCAACGTCTGCGGCACTTCGCTGAAGGCCAGCGCCCCAGTGGAATCAACAATTCGATCCTGATCGACCGCTGCCGGGGGAATTCTGGCTGGCGCGGAGCCCGTGGCGATGACGATGTGCGCTGCTGACACGCGTCGCAGTTCCTGACCGCCACCATCTCGCACTGAAACCTGTCCGTTCCCCAGCAGGGTGCCGGTCCCTTTGAGCCATTCGACACTGTTTTTCTTGAACAGCCCGGCAATGCCCTGGGTCAGCGTTTGCACGATGCGTGTTTTGCGTTCCTGCATCACACCGATATCGATGCTGAGCCCCGTGGTCTTGATGCCGTGCTGAGCTGCATGTTTTTGCATGTGCTCGAAATGATGCGAGGAATCGAGCAAGGCCTTGGACGGAATACACCCCACATTGAGACAGGTTCCGCCCAAGGTGTTTTCACCGGTTGGACCCGCCCAGCCTTCAATGCAGGCGGTCCTCATCCCGAGTTGGGAGGCGCGGATGGCCGCCACGTAGCCGGCAGGGCCAGCACCTATGACCACGACATCGAACTCGCTCATTCGACAATTCTCCGTTAGGGCAAACGCTAGACCTGAAGCAGAAGCCGCGCCGGGTCTTCAAGACACTGACGCAAGGTATCCAGACATTGCACCGCCTCGCGGCCGTCGATGATGCGATGATCGTAGGACAGCGCGAGATACATCATCGGACGGATGACGACTTGCCCGTTTTCTGCGACCGGCCGGTCCTGCGTCTTGTGCATCCCGAGGATCGCGCTCTGCGGCGGGTTGAGAATTGGGGTGGACAGCAGCGAACCAAAGATGCCGCCGTTGCTGATGGTGAAGGTTCCACCGGTCAACTCCTCCAGCGTGAGCTTGCCCTCGCGCGCGCGTTGGCCGAAATCCGCGATTTGGCGCTCGATATCCGCAAACGACAATTGCTCCGCGTTGCGCAGGATTGGCACCACCAGCCCACGCTCGGAACCCACGGCCACACCGATATCGAAGTAGCCGTGGTAGAGAATGTCATCGCCGTCGACGCAGGCGTTGACGACAGGGAATTTGCGCAGCGCCTCGACAGCCGCCTTCACGAAAAACGACATGAAGCCGAGCTTGACGCCATGGCGCTTCTCGAACGCATCCTTGTGCCGGTTGCGGACATCCAGCAAGGCCTGCATGTTCACTTCGTTGAAGGTGGTCAGGATCGCCGCCTGCTGCTGGGCCTGCAGCAAGCGTTCCGCGGTGCGCTTGCGCAGGCGCGTCATGGGCACTCGTTCCATCGTTCTTGCTGCGTCCCCCTCGGAAGTCCGGGTGGCAGAGGGCGCCGCCGGGGCCGGCTTTGCAGGCGATGGTGCGGGTGCGCTCGCCGCCGCTGATTGGTGCGCCAGGACATCTGCCTTGGTAATCCGCCCGTCCTCACGCGAACGCGCGACGGCCTCGGGCTCGATGCCCTGTTCGGCCATCAGCTTGCGGGCCGCCGGTCCGGCGCGCAGTGCAGGCCCTGTGGCGGGGGCCGCAACGCTCTCGGCAGTGGACGCCGAAACGGTCGGGGCACCCTCGGCTGCGGTATCGATGACCGCAAGCACATCGTGGCTGAGCGCCGTTTCTCCGGTCTGAAGCCGGATTTCAACCAGCACGCCGGCGGCGGGGGCAACGACTTCCAGCGTGACCTTGTCTGTTTCGAGGTCAATGAGGTTTTCACCTTTCTCAACCCGTTCCCCCTGCTTTCTGCGCCACTCCAGAAGAGTGGCGTCCGGTACCGATTCGGCAAGCACAGGGACTTTGATTTCAACTAGCACGGCGATTATCTCCAGGTTTGCCGCGTTCATTCAGACGCGGCGTTTCCAGTGTCTCAGACAGTTCGGCGGCGCGGTTTCGGCGGCGTCGCTTCAGGTTTCTTGAGCATCAAGGCTTCTTCCACGAGCGCTTCCTGCTGCAGCACGTGGAGGGCGTGATAGCCCACCGCAGGCGATGCTGAATAAGGCCGGGCAACGCATAGCAGCGGCAATTCCTCCGGGAAACAGCCACCCAGATGGCGACGCGAGAGCATTACAGGCCAGGCCCCCTGGTTGCGCGGTTCCTCCTGCACCCAGACGAATTCCCGCACCTTCGGGAACGTGGCTGCGATTTTCATCACTTCTTCACGTGGGAAGGGATAGAGCTGTTCGAGCCGGATGATTGCGCTGTGCGTGATGCCATGCTTACGACGGGCCTCCAATAGATCGAAGTAGACCTTGCCGCTGCACAAGAGCAGGCGTTCGACTTTCTTGCGGTCCAAGGTATCGACTTCGTCGATCACCGGCTGGAAGCGGCCTTTCTCGATGTCTTCCAGAGAGGATACGGAATGCTTGTGCCGCAGCAGTGCCTTCGGGCTCATCACAATCAGCGGTTTGCGATAGGGGCGGATCGCTTGCCGACGAATGAGATGGAACATCTGGGCGGGTGTTGTGGGATAGACGACCTGCATGTTGTCTTCGGCGCACAGTTGCAGGAATCGCTCCAGGCGGGCCGATGAATGTTCGGGGCCCTGGCCGTCATAGCCGTGCGGCAGGAACATGGCGAGTCCGCAGAACCGCCCCCACTTTTCTTCGCAACTGGCGATGAACTGATCGATGACGACCTGCGCGCCGTTCACGAAGTCGCCGAACTGCGCCTCCCAGATCACCAGTGAACGCGGTTCCGAACTTGCATATCCGTATTCGAACCCGAGCACCGCTTCTTCCGACAACGTGGAGTTGATCACGAGGAAGCTGGCCTGATCGGGTGACACGTTCTGCAAGGGCAGACAGGTTTCTCCCGTCTTTTCATCGTGCAGCACGGAATGTCGGTGGAAGAAGGTTCCGCGCGCGCTGTCCTGGCCGGACAACCGAACGGGATAACCCTCCATCACCAGCGCGGCGTAGGCGAGATTCTCCGCGTAGCCCCAGTCGAAGGGCATTTCTCCCGCCCCCATTTTCTGGCGGTCCTCGACGATTTTGCGCACCGTCCGGTGGAGCTGGAATTTTTCGGGGTAGCGCGTGATGGCGGCAGTGAGCGCAGTAATTCGGTTGCGCGGCAGGCTGGTGTCCACCGGGTCGCGCCAGTGGGTGCCCCGATAAGGCTCGTAATTTATCTGGAACCGGGCGTCTTCCACCTGCGCATAGGGCCGCGAGACCACGACATTGTTTTCGAGCGCGTCGACGTAGCGCTCGGTCATCTCGACCAGGGTTCCATCGCTCGCCACGCCCTCCGAAATCAGGCGGTCCGCGTAGGTCTTCCGTACTCCGGGGTGCTGGCGTATCCGTTGATACATCAGCGGTTGAGTCGCGGCCGGCTCGTCAGCTTCGTTATGACCGTGCTTGCGGTAGCAGATGAGATCTATGACCACATCCTTGTTGAACTCCATGCGGAAATCGAGCGCGAGTTGCGCGACGAGCGCGACTGCTTCGGGATCGTCCCCGTTCACATGGAAGATGGGGGCCTGAACCATTTTTGCGACATCGGTGCAGTACAGGGTCGAACGCGAATCGAGCGGGTCGCTGGTGGTGAACCCGATCTGGTTGTTGATGATCACGTGCACCGTGCCACCCGTGCTGTAGCCGCGGGTCTGCGAAAGATTGAAGGTTTCCATCACCACACCCTGGCCTGCGAAGGCTGCATCGCCGTGGATGATCAGGGGCAGAACCTCGTTGCGCTCGATGTCGCCGCGCCGGTCCTGACGGGCACGAACCGAACCTTCCACCACCGGATCGATGATTTCCAGATGGGAAGGGTTGAAGGCGAGAGTGACGTGTACCGCGCCATGGGGCGTCTCGATGTCCGATGAATACCCGAGGTGGTACTTCACGTCGCCCAGACGGGCTTCCCGGCTGCGGCCCTCGAATTCGTCGAACAGTTTCGATGGGTGCTTGCCGACGATGTTGACCAGCACGTTAAGGCGCCCGCGATGCGCCATGCCGATCACAACCTCTTTGATACCATGGCGCCCGGAATCTTCGAGAAGCTGATCCAACAGGGGAATCGTGCTTTCCCCGCCCTCGAGCGAGAAACGCTTCTGGCCAACATATTTCTTGTGGAGGTACTCCTCCAATGCACCCGCAGCCACGAGGCGATCGAGCAGCCAGCGCTTGCGCTCCGGG
>JBIKOF010000063.1:0-7727 GCA_044358205.1 Gammaproteobacteria bacterium
CCTTTGAGTTCTTCCACCACCTTGTGGACTTCCTGATCGGACACAAAAGCCCCGTGGATACGCTGCGGGGTTGCAGTGCCGGGCGGCAGATAAAGCATGTCGCCGTGGCCGAGCAGATTTTCCGCCCCCATCTGGTCGAGGATGGTGCGTGAATCGACGCGCGAGGACACCTGAAACGCGATACGCGTGGGAATGTTTGCCTTGATGAGGCCGGTGATGACGTCCACAGACGGCCGCTGCGTGGCGAGGATTAGATGAATACCGGCCGCGCGCGCCTTCTGGGCGAGGCGGGCGATAAGTTCTTCCACCTTCTTGCCGACGGTCATCATCATGTCGGCAAGTTCGTCGATGATGACCACGATGCAGGGGAGGCGCGTAAGCGGCTGGGCGACCTGGCCGCTTTCGTGATCGTCGAACAGCGGATCGATAATCGGGCTGCCAGCCTCTTCCGCCTCGAGCACCTTGCGGTTGTAGCCCGCGAGGTTGCGTACCCCAAGCGCCGACATCAACCGATACCGGCGTTCCATCTCGGCGACACACCAGCGCAGCGCGTTGGCCGCTTCCTTCATGTCCGTCACGACCGGCGCCAGCAGGCTGGGGATGCCCTCGTAAACCGAGAGCTCCAGCATTTTCGGGTCGATCATGATGAGCCGCACTTCGGCCGCAGTGGCCTTATAAAGCAGGCTCAGGATCATCGCGTTCAGGGCGACGGACTTGCCCGAGCCGGTGGTGCCCGCCACGAGCAGGTGGGGCATGCGCGCAAGGTCTGCCACCACGGGCTTGCCCGCGATGTCCTTGCCCAGCACCAGCGTGAGCGGCGACTCCATGTGGTCGTACTCGCGGGATTTCAGGACCTCGCTCAGGCTTACGATTTCCCGCTGTTCGTTCGGGATCTCGAGCCCGATCACGGATTTTCCGGGAATGACCTCCACCACTCGTACGCTCACCGTGGAGAGGGCGCGTGCGAGATCCTTGGTGAGATTGGTGATCCGGCTCGCCTTGACGCCGGGCGCAGGATTGAGCTCGAAGCGGGTGATGACCGGACCGGGCAACACCGCGACCACTTCGACCTCGATACCGAAATCCTTGAGCTTGAGTTCGACCAGTCTCGACATGGCCTCCAGAGCTTCAGCCGAGTACCCAACGGTCGAGGGTCGGGGTTCGTCCAATAGTTTCAAGGTGGGCAACGCGCTATCCACAGGTTCCTGAAAGAGGATCGCCTGCTTTTCCTTCTCCGGCCGTTCGCTCGGCAGGATCTCGGTAATTTTGGGCTCGATCCGCAGCCGTGGTCGGGTCTCCTGCCGAATCTGCTCTTCCAGCGCGGATTGCGCGCGGTCGCGCCGCAAGCGCGCAGCCTGCCAGCGATCGAGCAGCCATTCGCCCGCGACCAGCGCATGCGCATGAAGCTTGAGCGTCCAGCCGCCAACCAAGTCCATCACACGCAGCCAGGAGACGCCCGTCCCGAGCGTGAGCCCCGAGAAAAACATCGCAAGCATTACCAGCACGCCACCCAGATGTCCGCAGGCGGCAATGATGGCGTGACCGAACAACTCGCCGACAATCCCGCCCCCCGCCACGTCGCTGGGGGCGAAATGCACCACCGACCGCGTCCACATCAGCCCGCAACCCGCGAGCACCACCATCAGAAAACCTGCAGCGCGCACGGATAATGCGGGGTAGTCGACAGGCTTTCCGCTGTGGCGACCCAGATACAGCACCCAGCCGGTGTGGGCGATGATGGGCGGAATGAGGTAGGCCACCTCCCCCGCGACTGCCAGCAGCACGTCCGCCAGCCAGGCCCCCACCAGACCTCCGCGATTTGCGATGACCCCGTCCGTGCCCGTGTGCGACCACCCGGGGTCTGCCGGGTGGTAGCTCACCAGCGCAATCAGCACGAACAGCGCGGCGCCTCCAAAGACAATGAAAAGGCCCTCGCGGATCCGATGCCAGACCTGCAAGGACAGTTTGCCTTCATTCAACGGGGGCGCGCGGCGGACGGCTTGCGACATGAGACCTGCGAGATGGTTTGGGGCTTCGACCAGCAGCTCAGATTAAAGAGCTAACTTTATGAAAGATAGAGGATTGACAGCTAATGTGCAAAGGCTGCCAGCGCTCCTCGGGCGAATCCCGATGACCCACTACGCCCCCTCATTCCGAGACCGCTGCGACAGACCCTTGCGACATTGCATAGAATCCGTCGCATGGCGGTCCAAGCACTGCCCCTCAACCACAAGGCGCGCTACTTCGGCATGAAAAAGAAGACCACCTACCGCATCAGTTTCCATAGCCAGGGCAAGGTTTACGAGATTTTCGCCAAGGAGGTCATGCAGGGCGCTTTGCTCGGCTTTGTTGAAGTAGAGGGAATTCTCTTTGGGGAGAAGACATCCCTGGTGGTCGACCCGTCAGAGGAACATCTCAAAGCCGAGTTTGCTGGGGTCAGTCGAACTTTCATCCCCATGCATGCGGTCATCCGAATCGACGTGGTCGAAAAGACCGGCCCGGGCAAAATTACCGATGCCGGTGGACGGGGGGACAAAGTCACGCCATTTCCCATTTTCACGCATGGACCCGACGCGCCTCGTAGCTAATCGGGGTGGGTCTGACCCGCTCAACGGGAGAGCGGAGCCAGGCTTCATTCGCGCGCGGCACTGCGCCGCCCCGGCGGTAGACCCCCTGTGCGTCTGAGTGTCATTCGCGCGCTGGCAGAGATTCCAGAGGCGGCCTGGCAATCCCTCTGCGGCACCGACGAACCCTTCCAGCACCACGCCCTGCTGAACGCGCTGGAGGTCCACGACTGCCTCGAGCCGCAGGGATGGCTTCCTCATCATCTGCTGGCGTGGGTCGGCGAGCGCCTGGTGGGCGCGATGCCGCTCTACCTGCGTGACAATTCGCAAGGCGAATTTGTCTTCGATTGGAACTGGGCCGAGGCCTACGCCCGCGCAGGGGGCGACTACTATCCCAAGTTGGTCACTGCCGTGCCCTTCACGCCCGTCACCGGCGCGCGGCTGTTGCTTGCCCCCGATGCACCACCAGAGACGGCGGAGTCGCTGGTCGACGCTGCGATCGGGCTGGCCGAGGACAACGCATTGTCGTCCTGGCATTGTCTGTTCCCGCATGAGGCCCAGCTGCCGTTGTTTTCCCGTGCAGATCTCGTCCGACGGGAAGGCTGTCAGTATCACTGGTTCAATGAGGGCTACGCGGACTTCGAACAGTTTCTGGCAACCCTCACCTCCAAGCGACGCAAGGAAATCCGGCGCGAACGCCGCGAGATCCCAGCCGCCGGGGTTGAAGTGGAGATTCACGAGGGCAATGCGATCACGGACGCGCTTTGGCAAACCTTCCATGGTTTCTACTGCGACACCTTCGATCGCAAGTGGGGCAGCCCGCGCCTCACGCTCGATTTCTTTCGCACCCTGTCGCGTACCGCCGGGCTGCATCCGGTACTGTTTATGGCCCGTCTTGACGGCGGCTACGTGGCGGGCGCGTTCGCCCTGCGCGGTCCGGACACCCTGTATGGCCGCCACTGGGGGTGCGCCCGTTTTGTGCGCAATCTGCACTTCGAACTGTGCTACTACCAGACAATCGACTACGCCATTCGGCATGGGCTCTCCCGTGTGGACGCCGGCGCTCAGGGCGAGCACAAGATCGCGCGCGGCTTCAACCCGGTGCGAACCTGGTCTTTACACTGGATTCGGGACGCATCGTTCCGTCGCGCAGTCGCGGATTTCTGTCGCCGCGAGGAGCGGCATATCGAAGCCTATGTCTCGCAGGTGAATTCGACGACGGCCTACCGCGAAGTCGACCAATGATCGCGCGACCGCGCATCCTGTGTCTTGGCACGCGGACATGGTCGAAAGGATTTCCCCCCACCCAGGAAGCGCTTTCCGATCCGCCTGGATTGCTGGCCGCGGGCGGGGATCTGGCACCGGACACTCTGGAAGCCGCTTACGCCCGCGGGATTTTCCCCTGGTACTCAGAGGACGAGCCGGTGCTCTGGTGGGCTCCCGATCCGCGTGCCGTGATCGTACCTGCCGAGTTGCATGTCTCGACCAGCCTCGCCCGCAGCCTGCGTCGCTCGCCCTGGCGAGTGAGCCTCAATCGTTGCTTCGACGCTGTCGTTGACGCGTGCGCGGCGCCGCGCGCCCGCCAGGCAGGGACCTGGCTTAGCTCGGAAATGAGAGCGGCCTATTCCAATCTTCATGCGCGTGGGCGTGCGCACTCTCTCGAAGTCTGGTGGTCCGAGACGCTGGTCGGGGGCATTTACGGCGTCGCGCAGGGCGCGGTATTTTGCGGCGAGTCGATGTTCAGCCGGGTGCCCAACGGGTCCAAAGTCGCCATGGTCGCCCTGTGTGCCCGGCTCGTTCACTGGGGCTATGCGCTCCTCGATTGTCAGGTGGAAAATCAACACCTGAACTCGATGGGCGCTACCTGTTGGCCGCGGTCGCGGTTCGAGACTCTGCTGACTGAGGCGCCGGGTGCTGGCGCCCGGGCCTGGCAGGAAGATCCCTTCGGAGGTTTGGTCCGTGCTTGATTCCTCGCGCTCTTCGGTTGGCTTTTTCCTGACGCCGCCGCACAAATGCGGCTACCTCGCCGATCGCAATGCGGTGACAATTTTTCTGGATCCGCGCAGGCGGCCCAATACCCGTCTCTACACCGGGCTTTCCGAACACGGCTTCCGCCGCAGCGGGGACCATGTCTACCGCCCCCAGTGTCCTGACTGCCAAGCCTGCATTCCAGTGCGTGTGCCCGTCGCAGAGTTCGTCCCAACCCGCGCGCAGCGCAGAACGCTCCATCGCAACGCCGACATCACCCTGATCCCTAAAGCGCCCGTCTACAGCCAGGAACACTTCGCGCTCTACAGCCGTTACATCGCCGCGCGTCACGCCGGCGGCAGCATGGAAAATCCTGAGCCACAGGGCTATCTGGAATTCCTCACCGCGTCCTGGGCCGATTCTGTGTTCTACGAGTTTCGGGCGGGCAGCCAGTTGATGGCTGTGGCGGTGGTGGATCATCTGGACGATGGGCTATCGGCCGTTTATACGTTTTTCGACCCCGAGGAGCGTCACCGCAGTCTGGGTCGCCTCGCCATCCTGAAGCAGGTCGAACTCGCGCACACCTTGCAACTGAAGTGGCTTTATCTTGGCTACTGGATCGCGGACTGCCAGAAGATGTCTTATAAGACCGAGTACAGCCCGCTCGAATTTTTCAGAGACGGAGTCTGGTCGCGCTTCCGGCCCAAAGCCTGAGCCGCCCGACGCGCCTTTACCCTCCCCTCCCCATCGGGCACAATTCAGCGCCCGCCCCGTCCTTGGGTCGGCGCCCACCCCCAGCGAGCGAAAACACACCGCATGTCGAAAGAAGACCACATAGAAATGCAGGGTCGCGTCGTCGAGACGCTGCCCAATACCATGTTCAGGGTCCAGCTCGAGAACGGACACCTCGTAACCGCCCACATTTCGGGCAAAATGCGCAAGAACTACATCCGCATCCTGACTGGCGACAACGTGGTTGTCGAACTCACACCCTACGATCTCTCCAAAGGCCGCATTACCTTCCGCGAACGTTGATTCCGCCGGGGTCAGCCCGGTAACAGCAATTCTCCAAGCAGACGATCGACCCCGATTTTGATGAGGCGTGCGCTGTCCTCATAGGCGCTGCGCCGCCGACCATAGGGGTCAGGGACATCCGGACTGCCAGGGAGCGCATCCTGTAGCAGCAGCCGAACGGTGCCACGCGCATCCGCTGGCAACCTCGCCTCCATGTAATCCCGATGCCCGCGGTCGAGCGCGATGAGCCAGTCGAATTCGTGAAAGTCCGCATGGGTCAGCTGGCGGCCGCGCTGCGCCGTGATGTCGATTCCATAATCGACTGCGGCCACCGTGACGGACAGGGGATGCGGCATCTCACCGACGTGCGCGTGGGTGCCAGCCGAGTCGACCCGCACGTCACTCCCAGGCGCACGTTCCAGCAACGCCTGCTCCATCAAGCCCTGAGCCAGCGGCGAGCGACAAATATTTCCGGTGCACACGAAGAGCACCGAGCGAACGCGACGTGGCTTCATGCGGACGGCATACGCTCCGCGGCTAGCTCGGCTTCGAAACGCGCAAGATCTTCAGGCGTATCGATGCCTACTCCGCAGGCTTCGGTCGCCTCCTCCACCTTGATTGCCATGCCATGCGCAAGGGCGCGCAGCTGCTCCAGCCGTTCTGTGAGCTCCAGCGCATGGGGAGGCCACTGCACCAGTCGCTGCAGGGCCGCGCCTCGATAGGCGTAGAGACCAATATGACGGCAATGCTCTGGACCCGCAGCCCAAGGGCTAGGGTCGCGCGGGAACGGCAAGGGCGCCCGACTGAAGTAGATGGCCCGCCCCGCGTCATCGCGCAGTACCTTGACCTGATTGGGATCTCGCCAGTCGCTCTCTCGAGCAAAGCGCTCGCACACGGTTGCCATATCGGCCTGCGGATCTTCGTACAGCATGCGCGCCACCTGCCGAACGACAGATGCAGGCATCGTGGGCTCATCACCCTGAAGGTTGACGATGATCGCATCGTCGTCCTCGCCCAGCGCACGCGCGGCCTCGGCAATCCGATCGGAACCCGACTGGTGGGAAACATCGGTCATGGCGACCAGTCCGCCGAAACTCCGCACCTCATCCGCAATACGTGCATCGTCGGTCGCCACCACGACGCGCAGCGCCCCACTGGCGTTCGCGCGTTCCCAGACATGCCGAATGAGCGTCTTTCCGGCGACGGTCAGCAGGGGCTTACCGGGCAGCCGCGTCGCCGCGAACCGCGCCGGGACGTAAACGGAAAATTTCACCGCGCGGGGCCGAGCGTCGCGAGTTCCTCATCGCCAAGCTCGCGAGCTTCCTCTTCGAGCATGATGGGAATGCCGTCCCGGATGGGGTAGGCAAGTCGAGCGGCCCTCGACAAGAGTTCCTGGCGCGCCTTGTCGTACACCAAGGGTCCCTTGGTGACCGGGCACACAAGCAGATCAAGCAGCTTTCTGTCCATTCTTCAATCGTAGCAACATGGCTTCGATCCGCGAGGCGAAAATCTCGGGGAGTTCAGCGGTGATAGGTGCCATCCAGCAATTGGGACCCGCAACCAAATCGCATTTCACGGCGTCCTTTTCCGTCATGACCACCGGGAGTCCATCCCCAAACTCCAGATCCTCACGCGTGAATACGTGATGATCGGGGAAAGGATGGGGGATGACCTTCAGGCCCTTGCTTCGCAGGCTCGCAAAAAAACGTTCCGGATTGCCGATACCCGCAACCCCATGCACCGTTTCGCCCTCAAAGGTTTCGAAGCCGGTGGCGCGATCTGGCTGCGCAACGCCGACGAGGTGGGTCAGCACATATTTCATGGCGAACTCACCGCGACCTGCAATGCCGTTGGTCACGATAATGTCGACTTCCTTGTTGCGCGTCGCCGGTTCACGCAGCGGACCCGCTGGCAGGCAGCGGCCATTGCCATAGCGTCGGACCCCATCGATGACCGCAATTTCGATATCGCGCTCCAGGCCGTAATGCTGTAAGCCATCGTCGCTCACGAGAATGTCACAGTCGGCATGCTCGAGCAGCGCCCGGGCACTGTCGCCGCGATTGGGTCCCACTGCCACCGGACACCGCGTGCGTCTGGATATCACGATAGCCTCATCGCCGACGGTGCGCGGATCGGCGTCTGGCCTGACCTGCTGGGGCCAGCGACTGGCATGTCCCCCGT
>JBIKOF010000064.1:0-7695 GCA_044358205.1 Gammaproteobacteria bacterium
AAATCCGGTGGTTACCTGATGCAGCACCTGCAGAGGGCGCCGGTGATGATCATCCCTTGCATCGAGGGCCGCTTCGAAGGAGATGACGTATTCACCCAGGCCTCGATGTGGGGCTCCATCCTGCCCGCAACGTGGTCGTTGATGCTTGCCCTGCGTGCGCGCCGTCTCGCATCTGCCTGGACCACGTTACATTTACAGTACGAGCGGGAGACCAGTGCGTTACTGGGAATTCCCGACAATTATACCCAGGCGGCCCTGCTGCCCGTTGCGTGGCTGACCGGTGGCGATCTCAAACCGGCGACGCGCTTGCCTCTCGCAGAAGTGGCGTTCGTCGACGATTGGGGAACGGCGTTTCCGGGCAAGGGTTAGGGCGCCTAGCGCCCACCCGATACGTCGATGAAATTTCCGATGCAGTAGGAAGCGGCATCAGAGGCAAGCCAGAGGATGGCTTCGGCCACTTCCTCGGCGGTTCCACCGCGCTGCATCGGGACGTTGGCTGCCAGCCGCTCGACGCGGCCGGGGTCGCCGTAGCTCGCGTGGATGTCGGTATGAATGAGCCCCGGCCGCACCGCGTTGACGCGAATTCCCTCCAGAGCGACTTCCTTGGCAAGCCCGGTGGTGAAGGTGTCGAGTGCGCCTTTCGACGCCGCATAGTCCACATATTCACCTGGCGAGCCGAGACGTGCTGCGGCTGACGATACGTTCACAATGCAGCCGCCTTTCCCACCCAGTCGGGTGGATATGCGTTTCACCGCTTCTCGTGCACAGATCATCGCGCCAATGACATTCGTTTCGAAGACGCGCTTCAGTCGCGAAATGTCCATATCGACGAGGCGCTGCTGACGTTCGGCGATGCCGGCGTTATTGACGAGCACATCCAGCCCGCCGTAACGCGTGTCGATTGTCTTGAACACATGCAGGATATCGGTCTCTTCGCCCATCTCGGCGCGCAGCGCTTCAACCTCACCACCCGCGGCCCTGACCTCCGCGCAGAGTTCCATCGCAACCGTCTCTGCTTGCCGATAAGTGAACACCACGCGCGCGCCGCGGGCCGCGGCAAGTCGCACAGTGGCAGCGCCGATGCCGCGGCTTCCACCTGTGACCAGAAAAACCTTCGACATATCGCTGCTCCCCTGTGGCTTTGCAAAAACCGCTATCTTTTATCTAGCGAGGCGTGTAGGGTGCCTCCATCGAATCGCATACAACTTTCAAAACCCCGCGATTCGACCCGTCTGATCAAGCCCGCCCCGCCGATACCCGTCCAAGCGCTCTTCATCAGTCCCGAATTCGCCGGAATTGTCCGGCCGATGCCCGCCTGCACGACTTGTGTCATTGGAAGCAGGCAGCGAGATTCAAGGACAAGACACCTTCTGAGATTGTGAGAACTGAATGAATATCTATGTAGGAAATCTGGCTTATACCGTCACCGACGCCGACCTCCGTCAGGCCTTTGCCGCTTCTGGTGAAGTGACCAGCGCTTCGGTGATCGTCGACAAATTTACCGGCCAGTCGAAGGGATTCGGTTTTGTCGAAATGCCCAACAAGGCCCAGGGTGACGCTGCCATCCGTGCGCTGAATGATCAGCCGCTGAAGGGCCGCAACCTGAAGGTGAACGAGGCTCGTCCCCGCGAAAGCTCGCCGCCGCGCCGTAACGGTTACTGAGTAACCGTGTCCACTCCCCACCTTCCGGTGGGGAGTGGTTCTCTTTTGGTCACCCGACGTGGAGCATGAGCTTCCCGGTGTGATCTCCCGTATAGAGCTTGCGGAGCGTCCGCACTGCATTCTCCATGCCTTCGTACATGTCCACCTTGAAGCGCAACTTGCCCTCTGCCATCCACTGCCCCAGCGCACCAATCGCCTCGGGATACCGGTTGGCGTAGTCGAGCACGATGAAACCCTGAATCTTCAAACGCTGCATCAGGATCATCGGATAGTTTTTCGGCCCGGGAACTTCACCCGTTGCGTTGTACTGTGAGATGAGTCCGCAGGTCGGGATGCGTCCTTGCAGGTTCATCTGCTTCAGGCAGGCGTCCAAAATGTCCCCGCCCACGTTGTCGAAGTACACATCGATGCCCTTCGGGCACGCGCGCTTCAGCGCCGCCGGCACGTCTTCCTTCTTGTAGTTGATGGCGGCATCGAAACCGAGTTCCTCGACGATCCACCGACATTTTTCGTCGGTTCCCGCCAGACCCACCGCGCGGCAGCCCTTGATCTTGGCAATCTGCCCGACGATCGATCCCACCGCCCCGGCCGCGGCAGACACGACGACTGTTTCACCGGCCTTAGGCTCACCCAGATCCATAAGCCCAAAATAAGCAGTGGGCCCCACGACCGCGAAAAGACCGAAAGCATCCGCTGCGCTGACGCCGGCCGGCGGTGCCATCTTGCCCATCATGCCCGGGGCCCCGATCTGGTATTCGGCCCAGGTGCCGAGCCCGCTCACAATATCGCCCGCTGCAAAATCCTTGTGGCGAGATTTCATCACCGTGCCACACACAACACCGCGCATCGCCGCGCCCAGCGCGACCGGCGGCATGTACTGATCCATATCGCTCATCCAGATCCGGTTGGTGGGGTCGAGCGACAGATAATTCAGGCGAAACAGGAATTCGCCTTCGTTCGGTTCGGGGATCGCTTCCTTCTCCAGGCTCAGGACGTCATCAGCGATTTCGCCGACAGGCCGCTTGCGCAGCCGCCATACACGGTTCACATCACTCATCTGTTACTCCTCGTAGGAATGGAAAACCGACTTAGCCCAGAAGTCTGGCGAAGAAGTCGAGTGTGCGCTGGCGCGCCAGTTTGGCGCTGGGCTCGTCCCAGCTTGCGCGGACATCACAATTGAAGCCGTGATCGGCCGGATAAACATGAATTTCGACCCCGGGCTGCGCCTTGCGGATGGCATCGACGTCCGACATAGGGATGTAGTGGTCGCGCTCGCCGAAGTGCATCATCACCGGGCACTTGGCGCTGCGATGAACCTGACCCGCGGTGCCGCCACCGTAGTACGCAGAGGCTGCCGCGACGCCCGGTACCTCGCAGGCCGACATCCACGTCAGCAGTCCACCAAAGCAATACCCGACTACGCCAACCTTGCCATAGGCTGCGGCCGCCTCGACGGTTGCCTGCAGATCGAGCAGGGTCTGCTCCATCTTCAGGCCTTCAAACGCATAGCGCAGGCCTTTCTGGAATTCGTCCTGATCGGTGTAGCCCAGTTCGACGTCGCGCTCCACCCGATCGAAGAGCTGTGGCGCGAGTGCGGCATAGCCTGCTGCCGCATAGCCATCGGCCACCGAGCGGATATGAGGATTCACGCCAAAAATTTCCTGAATTACCACCACCGCGCCGCGCGGACGCCCGGCGGGCAAAGCCTCATAGGCGCCGAAGGTGAAACCGTCCGATGCAGTCAATTGTCGCTGGCCCATGACTGAAAACGCTCCTTGGGTGTATGGGTGGGGGAGGGGCAGGATAGCGGGCTGGCCCCCTGCGCGAAAGGCGTCGAAGCGGATGGGCCGCTATGCCATAGTGCGCAGCCATGAACACCGCGCCCGATTCCCGCCTGCCGATCCTCGTTGGGGTTGGCCAGACCGTGCAGCGTGACCTCGACACGGCCGCCACGCTGCATTCTCCTCTCGATCTGATGGCCATGGCGGCGCGCCGCGCGCTGGCCGACAGCGGCGCCGGACCGGCTCTGGAGAATGCCCTCGATGTACTCGCAGTGGTTCGCATGTTCGAGCACTCGGTCGGCGACCGCGGCATGTGGGCCAATCCCTTCGGCAGTTCGAACAACGTCCCGAGGTCGCTTGCCAAGCGCCTCGCGCTGCGCCCGATCCGGGCCATCTATGCCGAGGTCGGTGGGCAGTCGCCGCAGCGGCTCATCAATTCGCTGGCGGCAAGTCTGCATGCGGGAGAGATTCGCGCCGCGCTGCTGACTGGCGCCGAGGCCATCGCCACCATCCGCCATGCGACGCGGCGGGGAATCGCCCTCGACTGGCGCGAAGAGGCCGAGGGTGAGTTCGAAGATCGCTGGCCCGGCAAGCCGTTCGTCACGCCCTATGAGCAGCGCCATGGAATCGCCTGGCCCATTCATGTCTATGCGATGTTCGAGCAGGTGAGGCGCGAAGCGATGGGGCTCGATCTCGTCCGCTATCGGGACACCATCGGCCAGCTTTTTGCGCCTTTCAGCGCCGTTGCCGCGGCCAATCCATTCGCACAATTTCCGGTGGCGTACACCCCTGAATTTCTTGCCAGCGTGTCGCGTGAGAACTATCTGCTGTGTGAGCCGTATACGCGCTGGATGGTGGCGCAGGATGCGGTCAATCAGTCTGCTGCCGTTATCGTGACCACCGTCGGCACTGCGCGGGCGCTCGGCATTCCCGAATCAAACTGGGTTTATCTGCACGGTCAGGCGGATGTCGATGACCTGACGGTCCTGCGTCGACCACGCCTCGATCGCTCCGAGGCCCAGAATCTCGCGGTGTCCTCGGCGCTCGCGGCCGCGAATTGCACGCTGGACGAGATCCGCCATCTGGACTGCTACAGCTGTTTCCCCATCGCGGTTACGAGTATTGCAGAACCCTTGGGTTTGCCACTGGACGGAAGTCGTCCGCTTACGCTCACTGGAGGACTGCCATTCTTCGGCGGACCGGGCAACAACTACAGCATGCACGCCATCGCCACCTTGGCGGAGCGCTTGCGCAACGACACCGCGGCGAAGGGACTCATCGTCGCCAACGGCGGGTATTTGTCCAAGCACTCGGCGGGTGTCTATGCGGCCCATGCGCCGCGCAGCTGGGCCGCATCCGATACCTCGCGTCTCGCCGCTGAACTCTTGGACAAGGGAGAAGCCATGGTGGATGAGGAAGCCACGGGCGCGGCCACAGTGGAGACCTGCGCGGCCATCTGGCAGAAGGGCGTGCCCGCAGACGGTTTTGTGGTGGCGCGCATGCGGGAGACTGGCGCGCGCTGTCTTGCCCGGGTAACCCCGGGGGATGAAGCCGGGCTTGCGGCGCTGTTCGAGAACCGAGTTGCTGGACGGCCCATCGCCATCACCCGGGACAACGGAAACCATCGTTTCACGCTGGCCTCGGGCTAGGGGCCGCCGCCGGGTTATGGCCCGGCCGCGCTTCAGCTCAGCGCACGCGCGCGACGCACGATGTCGGCACCTTTCTCCAGCCATTCAGGACCTGCGCCGTTGGCGATTTCCTCCGACATCGCGATGGAGAAGAGCACGATGCGTGCAGCGCCGGCTGCCTTGTAGGCGCGCAGTTCCGTATCCGACAGCTTGCCATCCTGCGGGTCCACGAACGGGCTCAGGATGAGACGCGCTGGATCCCGGCCCTGTGCACGCATCATCTCCTTCAACTCTGCCGCTTCTTTGGCAAAGCTCTCGGCATCCATCACGATGGGGCACCATCCGTCATAGCTGCGCGCGACGCGCTGCAGGGCCTTCTCGCCGTGCCCGCCCAGGAGAAACGGGGGACCGCCGGCTTGATGGGGTTTGGGTTCAAGACGCACCGGGGGAAAGCGAATCTGCTTTCCTTCGTAGCGCGGGGCGTCGTCGGTCCATAGCACACGCATGGCTTCAGTCATTTCCCGCATGCGTTGCCAGCGCGTGAGAAAGTCTGCGCCGAAGAGCTCGGTTTCCTCGCGCAGCCAGCCCGCCCCGATGCCCAGCATCACCCGCCCGCGGGAGTAAAAGTCCAAGCTTGCGATTGCCTTGGCAGTCACCAGCGTTTCGCGCTCGGGAAGCAGGCAGATTCCCGTTGCAAGCTTCAGCCGCGTCGTCACGGCGGCGGCCATCGTCAGGGCAATGAAGGGATCGGTCCAGCGTCCGTAGTGTTCGGGTAACTCACCGCCGAGCAGATAAGGCGTCTTGCGTTCGATTGGAATGACGGGATGTTCGGGGATCCACAGCGAGTCATAGCCGATGTCCTCCGCGCGTCGGGCAAGCGTCGGCAGATCACCGGAGACGGCCGTCGCAATATGCAGAAAACCGATGTCCATGGTCCCCTCCGGGGTCGTGAGTCGTACAGGTGAATATCCACGCAACCCACCCCTCGCGTAAAGTGGAGATCTGGTGAATCAACAGACAGGCAAACCGATGCGCGAGTCGATCCAGAGACTGGGCGTGGTGCTTTCCACCGTCACAGACGCATCCCCCGATGAGCTCGTGGCCTTGGGCCAGCTTGCCGAAACGCTTGGTTATGAAGCGGTGCTCGTCAATGAGGGGCGCAGTGATGCCCTCGCTCTCGCTCAGGCCATCGCCGCTGGCACCTCGCGGGTGACCGTCGGCACCAACATCGCGAATATCTATTTTCGTCATCCCTTCCTGTGTGCCTCCACTGCGCGAGTCATTTCGGACCTGTCCGGGGGGCGCGTGCTGCTGGGACTTGGCATGAGTCACCGCGGCCTGCTCGCCCGTCTTGGCATTGACATGGGCAATGCGCGCGAGGCGCTGCGCGATTACGCAGGGTATGTACAGCGTGCGCTGGCCGGGCAGGTTGCCGAAGGCTTCATGGCGCCCCCGCCATCCACGCATAAGGTTCAGGTGCACGTGGCTGGGAACACCGTCGAGAGTGCGGCGGTGGCGGGTGCGGTGGGCGATGGCTTGATGCCATTCCTCTCGCCCCTTGGTTATCTGCCAACTCTTCTCGACGCCGCCCGGACGGCACGGGCAGCGTCGGAATTGCGGGATGCATCCTTCGAGTGTTGCCTGAGCATTCCCACGTTCATCTCCGACGACGAAGACGCTGCACGCTCAGCGGCGCGCTACAACCTCGCGTTTTTTGCCCAGTTACCGAATTACCGTCGGCAATGGCGACGCGCGGGGTACGGCGCCGCAATGGACGCCATCAAGCAGGTTTGGGCCGCGCAGGATCGGCGGGCTGCGGCCACAAAGATTCCAGATGAACTGGTGGATGAGGTGTGCGTGTTCGGTTCGCCGGCCCGATGCCTGGCGCAACTGGAAGCCTTTCGGCGGGCCGGTGTCAACCTGCCGGTGCTGGCCGTCAGTCCGGTGAATGAAGACCGCCTTACGGCTACGCGCCGTGCATTGGCGGCGCTCGCGCCGGGCGCAGAGGTTTCGCGTTGACGCTCTTTGCGCAGCCCTCCTATATTCATGTGAAAGGTGCACACAGACACCTGACTATTTTTGGGGAGACCGCATGAAAGCCAAAGCCCGCCTCGCGCATATCGTGCTTATGACCCGACAGCTGCCGCGATTGCGCGACTGGTACTGCGCGGTGCTCGAGGCCCATGTCGTGCATGAGAACCCGGCACTGTGCTTCATTACTTTCGATGAAGAGCACCATCGTCTCGCGTTGCTCTCCCCTCCCGGCGCACCCCTTATCGACCGCACACCCGTGACAGTTGGTATGCATCACAGCGCCTATACCTTCGATACGCTGGATGACCTGCTCGAACGATACGCAAGGCTCAAAAACGCGGGAATCGAGCCGCTGACCCCCATCCAGCACGGCGTCACGACGTCGCTGTATTACCGTGATCCCGATGGCAATATGGTCGAATTACAAATCGACAATTTCAAAAGCGCCGAAGAGGCCACTGCCTATATGTCGGGGCCAGAGTTTGCGGCAGATCCCATTGGGCCTGCCTTCGATCCGCAGGCCATGCTCGAAGCGCGCCAGGCCGGAACGCCCGTCGCAGCCCTTACCACACGCGCCTGGGCGCTCGCCG
>JBIKOF010000065.1:0-7691 GCA_044358205.1 Gammaproteobacteria bacterium
CTTGATTTCCTCGGTTGCCACCGTGTCGTTCTCGTTGATGACGGGCACGACGCCGTAACCGAGCAGCGTCCATAGCGTGCTGCGCGCATTGAGATAGCGTTCGCGGCTGGCAACGTCATCATGGGTCAGCAGGATCTGGGCGGCGATGCAGGCATGTGCCTGAAACGCCTGCTCCCACACGCGAACGAGCCCCATCTGGCCAACGGCTGCGGCTGCTTGCAGCTCATTCAATGCCTCGGGCCGCTCCCGCCAGCCAAGCCGGACGGCGCCCTCCGCCACCGCGCCGGACGTGACGATGACCACTTCATGCCCCGCTTGGCGAATCTCGGCGACCTGTCGCGCCCAGTCATGGATACTTTCTGCATCCAGCCCGGAACCGGCCCGTGTGGTGAGGGCAGAGCCTATCTTGACCACCCAGCGTCGGGCGCCGGCGGCGGTGGGCAATGGGGTTCTGGTGTCCTCAGTCATTGTCCTTCGAAGTCCGCGCTGCTTCGGCTTGCAGTTCCTGAATTTCGGCGAGGCGGCGGTCTAGCGCATCGACCAAGGCCTTGCACCCCTCGCCGGTCGCCCCTGAGATCAGGAACACCGGCCCCTTCCAGCGCACGCTGCGGGCAAATTTTGCCAAATCCTTTTCGCGTTCAGCGGGCGGCAGCACATCAATCTTGTTGAGCACGAGCCAGCGTTCGCGGCTGGCCAAGGTGCGGCTGAATTTGCGCAGCTCGCGGCTGACCGTGCGGAAATCCGCCTTGGGTTCACGTTCGGGGTCGAGATGTGAGATATCCACCAGATGCAACAGGACTTTGGTGCGGTCCACATGGCGCAGAAACTGTAGCCCGAGCCCCGCTCCCTCGGCCGCACCCTCGATGATGCCGGGTATGTCTGCGACAACGAAACTGCGATCCGGGCCCGGGGCGACGACGCCCAGCACCGGGTGCAAGGTGGTGAAGGGGTAATCCGCCACCTTGGGGCGGGCGGCGGAAATTCGGGTGATGAGCGTGGATTTGCCCGCGTTCGGAAGTCCAAGCAGGCCCACGTCAGCGAGCAGTCGCAATTCGAGGGTCAGGCGGCGAGATTCCGCCGGCATGCCATAGGTGATTCGGCGCGGCGCGCGGTTTGTACTGCTTTTGAAGTGGGCGTTGCCAAAACCGTGGAAGCCCCCTTTCGCGACCAGGATCCGGCTTCCTTCCTCCGCGAGATCTCCGAGCAGCTCACCCGACTCCTCATCCCGGACCAGCGTACCAATCGGCACCGGGATTTCGAGATCGCCTCCGGAGCGGCCAATGCGGTCGCGGCCCATGCCGGGCTGGCCGTTGCCGGCCTTGAAGCTGCGCTTGTGCCGGAAATCCACGAGCGTATTGAGGCGACCTGTGGCCACCACGTAGACGCTGCCGCCATCCCCGCCATCTCCACCGTCTGGCCCACCGTATTCGATGAATTTCTCGCGACGGAAGCTCAGGCAGCCGTCTCCACCCTTGCCGGAGTGCACGGTGATGAACGCTTCATCGATGAATTTCATGGGCTACTTCCCCAGAAGCCCGCACGCCCTGCGGCAGCTGGACTTCCAAACAAAAAACCCCGTCTAAGACGGGGTTTCGCGGCTCGCGGAGGCGAGTCCCCCGGGTCAGGCCGGGACGACACTCACGGTCTTGCGACCTTCTGCGCCCTTGACCTGAAACAGCACGCGCCCATCGGCGACAGCGAACAGCGTATGGTCGCGGCCCATGTCGACGCCAGCGCCGGGGTGGAAACGGGTGCCGCGCTGCCGAACGATGATGTTGCCGGAGACGACCACTTCGCCCCCGAAGCGCTTGACACCGAGGCGCTTGGCCTGTGAATCACGCCCGTTACGCGTACTGCCGCCAGCTTTCTTGTGTGCCATGGCTGATCAACCTCTCAGAATGCTTTTGATTTCGACCTGCGTGAAGTTCTGCCGATGCCCCATCTGCTTGCGGTGGTGCTTGCGGCGGCGAAACTTGATGATTCGAATTTTCTCGCCGCGGCCGTTGGCGATGACCGTGGCCAGCACCTTGGCGCCCGGGACGAGGGGCGTCCCCACCACGGTGTTGCCGGCGTCGCTGATCATGAGCACATCATTGAGCTCGATGGAATCGCCGGGATTGGCGGGCAGGGATTCGACGCGGAGGGTCTGACCCTCGGCTACGCGGTATTGTTTACCGCCGGTCCGGATGATGGCGTGCATTGCTTGGAACTCTTGAAGTAATCTTGCGCGGTCCGCGCAGCAGGGGCCGAGATTCTACCCATCCGGAGTGTCCGGAGGCAACCTCCGGAACCTGCCCGGCCCCCGGTCCCCCGGGCCCGCGATCCGCCTCAACCACCAGATACCGTGATGAACAGCCCGTCAGCGCCCTCCGCTTTAGACCACCTGCGACACCTGCTGGGCCCTGACATGGCCGAGGTCGACCGTCGAATCCGTCAACGTCTCAATTCGGACGTCCCCCTCATCAATGAGCTTGGCACCTACATCATTGCAGGGGGGGGAAAGCGGCTGCGGCCTGCCCTGTCCCTGCTCGCGGCGCGAGCGCTGGGCTATGGCGCAGGGCGACATATCGAGGTGGCGGCCATCATCGAGCTGGTGCACACGGCCACTCTGCTCCACGACGATGTTGTCGATGAGTCCCGGATGCGCCGGGGGCGGGAGACAGCGAACGCCCTATGGGGCAATGAAGCGAGCGTACTGGTGGGAGATTTCCTCTACTCCCGTGCCTTCCAGATGATGGTGGAGCTCTCCGATCTGCGTGTGCTGGAAATTCTTGCCGGCGCCACGAATGTCATCGCCGAGGGCGAAGTGATGCAGCTGGTCAACTGCAACGACCCGGATGTGTCAGAGGCCCGATATCTGGACACCATTCGCTACAAGACAGCCAAGCTTTTCGAGGCCGCCGCACAGCTTGGCGTGGTCGTTGCCGGCGGCAGCACCGCACAGGAACGTGCGCTTGCGGCCTATGGCCGACACCTGGGCACAGCCTTTCAGCTCGTCGACGACGCGCTCGACTATCAGGCCGACAGCGCTGAACTGGGCAAGAATCTGGGCGATGACCTCGCCGAGGGAAAGCCCACGTTGCCCCTGTTGTACGCCATGTGGAAAGGCACGCCCGAGCAGGCAAACCTCATCCGGAACGCCATCGAACATGGCGGCCGCGAGCAGCTATCGACGATTACGGCGGCAATTGAATCGACAGGGGCCATCCAATACACTCTCGCGCTCGCTGAACGAGAGACCTCTGAGGCTCAGGCGGCACTCGCCGCCATCCCGGCTTCAGAGTATCGCGCGGTCCTGCACGACATCGCAGATTTCGCGGTGCACCGGCAGCACTGAACGGACGGTCAGCGGTCGATGAACAGTCGGGGTGTAGCTCAGTCTGGTAGAGCACTGCCTTCGGGAGGCAGGGGTCGTAGGTTCGAATCCTGTCACCCCGACCAATTTCACGGCCTGCGCTCCCGCGCGCGGCCCGTGTCGCAAGCCCACTTCGCGCTTGCCATTTCATGCCTGCGCAATGCTTCGCGCAGGGCTTGGTGAGGACCCGCGTGAGCGACACCGCATCCGACGACGCGTACCAGTCGCACATCCTTCAGGGTGTTTCCCGAACCTTCGCACTGACCATTCCGGTGCTGCCGCCGCGACTTTATCGCGCGGTCGCCAATGCCTATCTGCTCTGCCGAATTGCTGACACCATCGAAGACGACGCAGACCTGCCCTTCGAAGCCAAGCGCGATTTTGCAGCACAATTTCTCGGCGCAGTGCGCGGCGAATCCGATGGTTCCGGCTTTGCCCGGGATCTCGGCCCGCGCCTTGCCCCGCATAACTCTGCGGCGGAACGCGACCTCATTCTGCATACGCCCGCCGTGCTCCGGATCACCCACGATCTGAACGGGGTGCAGCGCACTGCCCTTGCGCGCTGTGTGCAGGTGATGATGGAAGGTATGGTCCATTATCAGGGACAGGAAACCCTCGAAGGCCTGCCGAACCAGCGAGCGATGGACAGGTACTGCTACTACGTCGCTGGCGTCGTGGGCGAAATGCTCACCGAACTTTTCTGTGATCACTGTCCGGCCCTGGCGCCGCGTCGCGAACAGCTCATGCTTCTCGCTGTCTCGTTCGGACAGGGTCTGCAAATGACGAACATTCTTAAAGATATCTGGGACGACCGCGCACGCGGCGCCTGCTGGCTGCCCCGTGATTTATTTGCGCAGTACAACCTGCGCCTCAGCGAAGTGGGTCCGGGCGGTGGCGGCCCCGGCTTCGCCAGCGGTCTGCGCAGCCTCGTCGGAATTACCCACGGGCACCTGCGCAACGCACTCACTTACACGCTCGCGATTCCCACGGAGGAAACCGGCATCCGCAAATTCTGCCTGTGGGCGCTCGGGATGGCCGTGCTTACGCTGCGCAAGCTGAACGCGCAGCCGGATTTCTCGGACGGACAGCAGGTGAAGATTTCGCGGCGGGCGGTCAAGGCGACAGTCGCGGCAACCACCCTGCTCGCACGCCAGAACACCGCTTTGCGAGCCCTGTTCGCCGCGGCCTCCATGGGCCTGCCCCAAACACAGGTCCACCCACGCGAACCGGATTTGATCGAAGGCGGTAAGTCCCCCATGTCCCCTGAGACACCGGAGTTGGACCGTCGCTCATGAACATCAGGCGCGTCGCCGTGCTGGCTGCACTGCCGGCGGAAGCCGCAACCCTGCAGCGTCTGGGTGAACGCTGGATTACCCGCACGACCGGCGTGGGGCCTGCGGCGGCCGAAGCCGCCGCCCGTCGCGTCATGGCAGAGACGCCGCTCAGCGCATTGATCTCCTGGGGAACCTGCGGTGGGCTCGACGCCTCCCTCTCAGGGGGCACGCTAGTCGTGCTCTCCAGGGTGACCTCCGCCAATTCGGGAAAAACCTTCACCTGTGCGCCCCTGCTCAGCAATCAACTTGCCGGCCTGCTCAAGCCTGTGCGCGCCGTAATTCGCGCCGGACTGACCTGCGATGCTCCGGTGGTAACGACCGCCGAAAAGGCCACGCTGCGTCAGAAACATCAGGTGAGTGTGGTCGACATGGAATCGAGCGCAGTGGCTGGCGTCGCCGAGGAATTCGGGGTGCCGTTTCTCGCCGTCCGCGCCGTCGTCGACCCCGCCAGCTGCACGCTCCCTGTCAGTGCTCTGGCTGCGCTCGAAGATCCCGAACATCCCACACGCGCGGTGTTGCAGAGCCTGCGGCGTCATCCGTTTGATTTGGTGGCGCTGATGCGCTTGGGACTTTGGCACCAGCGCGCCCTACGCGGGCTCCGCGGTGCAGCCTTGATGATGGAATACGCACCGGACTTTCCACCCCGGGAAGGCAGAGAATCGTGAGCACCCTCGCAAAGCCTTGGGATGCGCGCTTGGCAGCCGCGCTTGTGCGTCCGCTGGTGAATACAGGCGTTAGCCCCAATGTCCTGACCACTGTGCGCCTCTTGGTCGGTGTGATTGGCACGGCGCTCTTCGCGACCGGGCGGCATCCGAACCTCGCGGCCTTCATTATCGTCTTCTCGAACTTCCTCGATCACACGGATGGCGAACTTGCGCGCATGAGCGGGCGCTCTAGCCGCTTCGGGCATTTTTACGATTTGGCGAGCGATGCCCTGATCACCGTGGCCCTGTTTGCGTGCATTGGTGTCGGTCTTGCGGGCTCGCTCGGGGCCTCTGCCATCGTCTCCGGGACTGTGGCGGGACTCGCGGTCGCGGGCATCTTCCATCTGCGCAACCTCATCGAGAACGCACATGGCAAAGTGGCGACCGCACAGCCGCGGCTGGCGGGTTTCGAGGCTGAGGATATCCTCTACCTGCTCCCGCTGGTCACCGTGTTCGATGGTCTACCGTTGTTTCTGCGGGCGGCCAGCATCGGCGCGCCAATTGCGTTTTTCATCGTCCTCGCACAATACCTCGCATACCGGCGCCAGACCCGAGCAAACGCATGAAAGTCCTCGTTACTGGCGCCACGGGTTTCGTGGGCAGCGTCGTCGCGCGACAGTTGCTCGCGCGAGGCGATGAGGTGAGCGTACTAGCCCGGCCAGGCAGCGATCGCCGCAACCTGCAGGGTCTGGCGGTGACTGTGCGCGAAGGGGACCTGAGGGACGCGGACTCACTCGCCCGGGCCTGTGAGGGCATGGCGGGGCTGTTCCATGTGGCTGCGGATTATCGTCTCTGGGCCCGGGACTCCCGCGAGCTCTACGCGAGCAACGTGGAAGGCACCCGAACGCTGATGCGCGCCGCGCAGACCGCGGGTGTGCCGCGGATCGTCTACACCAGCAGCGTGGCCACCCTCGGCCTTCACGCCGATGGCACACCTGCGGACGAAGACACTCCGTCCTCGCTTGCGGACATGATTGGGCACTACAAGCGGTCGAAATTTCTGGCCGAAGAAGTGGTGCGGGATATGGTCCGCATTGACCAGCTACCGGCCGTCATCGTCAATCCCTCAACGCCCATCGGACCTTGGGATATCAAGCCCACGCCAACCGGACGCATGGTGCGCGATGCGGTTGCGGGTCGGATCCCGGCCTATGTGGATACCGGCCTCAACCTCGCCCACGTCGAAGATGTCGCGGCCGGGCATCTGCTGGCTTTCGATAGGGGTCAGGTCGGGCGTCGCTACATACTCGGAGGGGAGGACATGAGCCTGCGCGAAATTCTCGCCATCATCGCGGCCCTTTGCGGCCGAGCGCCCCCGCGCATTCGGCTCCCCCGGGGACTCATCTACCCGGTCGCATTCGTGTCTGAAGCCTGGGCCTGGCTGACGGATGGCAGCGAACCCCAGGTGACGGTCGATGGCCTGCGCATGTCCCGCAAATGGATGTTCTTCAGCAGCGCACGGGCCCGCCGCGAGCTTGGCTATCACGATCGCCCGGCCCGCGAAGCGATTTCCGCGGCTGTCGCCTGGTTCCAGCGCCCATGAGCGATGCCGCCCCTCGTTCTTCTTGCCGGGAAGCGGCCGGTTTTCGCGGGCCGCCGTTATATTGATAGTGCCGGTGGCGGACTGTACGCTCCCGCGCCTGTGACAGCGCCATGACAACGCCGGCGCTGCACGAACCCCCACTCCATCGGGTTGCGCTTACGCCAACGCGACCACCGGAAACGGATTCTGAGCCGATGTACTCCGAACTCGAAAACAGCCTGTCCCGCCGTGTCGCTGAACTCGACCTGGCAGCCTTGCACGCACTGTTCATGGCCCAGAACGAATTTGTGGCGGTGGAAAACTTCTTGCCCGCACCCTGGCTTGGACAGCTGCTGGGGACACTTCCGGCTCTCGAGCCCCATGTCCACCGCAACTACATTCCCAGGCACAAGAAAGGCGGCAGCATCAGTCGTCACGACCTTGATCAGCACGCCCCGGACTTCGCCGTGCTTTATCGGTCGGACGCTTTCCGGGGTTTGCTGGGCGCGATCACAGGCGCACCGCTGCTCGAATGTCCCGGCAACGATCCGCACACCTATGCGCTCTACTACTACACGGAAGCGGGCGACCACATCGGCTATCACTACGACACGTCGTACTACAAAGGTGCGCGCTATACCATCCTGCTAGGACTCGAAGATCACTCGAGCTGCAAACTCGAATACCAGCTGTTCAAGGATGTGCCGGGACAAGTCATGCGCGAGGAGGCCATCAGCCTCGCACCGGGAACGCTGGTCGTGTTCAACGGGGACCGG
>JBIKOF010000066.1:0-7619 GCA_044358205.1 Gammaproteobacteria bacterium
AGAGGATTTCAACTGCTGGACGACACAATTTACCGAGGGATTCAGGCGCCCGATGGCGTCAATGGCGCTATCCACAAGATCTGAGGGGGCAACCTCACGCCTGCGCACAAGTTCGGCGAGTCCCAGTCCGTCGTAGCTGCTGTATTCCGGAAAAATCATGGTGCCTCCTCCCCTTATTTGTTATTGAATCCCCGTACGGGGCGTGGCGCTGAGATTACACAAGGCGCTTCGCGCGCCACAATGGGTATCTGCGGGGTATGCGCCCCTCACCTAGAAGCAAAGAACAGGAGATACGGGAACCGCCATGAAAGCCATCGTCAGTGAAAAAACGGGAGGACCAGAGTCTTTGGTCCTTAGGGATCTGCCACCACCCACCGTTGGCGCCGGTGACGTACTGATCAGGGTACGAGCATGCGGGGTGAACTACCCGGATGCCTTGATGATCGAAGACCGATACCAGTTTCGGCCGGAGCGGCCCTTCGCACCCGGCGGAGAAGTCAGTGGTGAGGTGTTAGCTGTTGGCGAAGGGGTAGCGCGCTTCAAACCGGGTGACCGCGTAATTGCACTGGTCGGGCACGGAGGAATGGCGGAACAAGTAACCGCACGCGAAGCGCGATGTCTGAAAATGCCCGATAGCATGCCCTTTGATGAAGCGGCCGCTTTTATTTTCACGTATGGAACCTCTTGGCATGCACTCAAGCAGCGCGGTGGGCTTGTAGCAGGCGACACACTGCTAGTGTTAGGCGCGGCCGGTGGCGTGGGCTTGGCGGCCGTCGAACTGGGCGCTGCTGTAGGTGCGCGAGTCATCGCGGCCGTCTCGAGCGAAGACAAGCTCGCTTTGACAAAGGCACATGGTGCCAGTGATGGCTTCGTCTACGGCAGAGGTCCATTCGACAAAGAGGGCGCAAAAACGCTGGCTGAGCAATTCAAGACAGCATGCGGAAAAAGCGGGGCGAATGTTATCTATGACGCAGTGGGCGGTGATTATGCTGAAGCCGCGCTCCGCGCCATTGCCTGGGAAGGGCGGTTTCTTGTGGTGGGTTTCCCCGCGGGTATTCCTCGCATTCCATTGAATCTTGCGCTCTTGAAGGGCTGTCAGATTGTGGGCGTATTCTGGGGATCCTGGACCGAGCGAGACGTCACGGAAAATGCGCGAAACAATGAAGAACTGCTGGAGATGTATCGTCAGGGAAAGATCAAGCCACACGTTTCCAAGCGATATTCGCTGGGGGAGGCTGGCCGCGCAATCGAAGAGCTCTCGGGGCGGCGTGCGCTTGGGAAAATCGTGGTGACATTGGACTGAAGTTGTGATGTCAGCGTGAGCGCAGATATCACGCGCTCACGCCGGCGTCACGAAACAGGCGAGCTGCGCTCGAAGATGCTGGATTTCGCGCCTCAGTTCAGTAACTTCCTCGAGCAAGTCGAGGGCGAGCGCCAGACCCGGCATCTCCAGATCCAGATCCCGCTGTAGTCGGACCGCGCGGCGGGTTTGCATGAGTGCGTGCGGTGGGAAAATCCACTCATCTGGCGCATGGCCTGCGGGCTTCAGCACACCGAATTCAACAAATGCTGCCAGTCGCTCCAGACTGATTTCGCAGAGGCGGCAAACCTGCTCCACGCTGTAATGCGGAGTTCCATTCTCGAAGTCGAAGACCAGCAGTTCACGCGTCACCATCACTCATCCTCCCAGTGTGACTCGGGGATTGAAACCCGACTCTCGAGCGAGTCGTTCGAATAACTCATATTCCCCGGCGCTCGGGGAAGTTGGCACCACTATGCGAAGAGTCACCAACAGATCCCCTCGTGGCTGCCCTGCAAGACCCTTGCCTTGGAGACGCAGGCGCTGACCGGCTTGACTCCCGGATGGGATGTTCAATTTGACCGGCCCATCCAAGGTTGGCACGGTAACCGCGGCACCTATAACGGCTTCCCAAGGGGCAATAGGCAGCACAAGCGCGAGATCGTTGCCTTCCACCGTGAACAGAGCATGTGGCGCAAATTCCACATGCAAATAGAGATCTCCTGCTGGCCCACCGGCGAGCCCTGAATGTCCTTGCCCGCGCAAGCGGATTTTCTGACCAGCGCGTACCCCCTCCGGGATCTGGAATTTGAGCGTTCGGGGCGTGGCCGCGCCGGTTCCTGCAGGAGCCCCAAGTGTCACCAGACGGGTCCCCCCGCGCAGCGATTCCTCCAGGCTTACCCGGACTTCATGATGCAAGTCATCGCCAGCGCGAGGGCGGGGCCGTCCGGGATCGCGTCTGCCAAAGATGGCCTCGAAGAACTCGCTGAAATCTCTAGCCTCAGCGTCCGAGAATTCCGCTTCCTGTCGTGGATGCCAACCCGGAGGTGGCTCGAAATTCCCCCCTGCGCGCGGCCCAAGGGTGCGCAGGCCGTCATACTCTGCCCGCTTTTCGGGGTCCTTCAGGACTTCGTAAGCCTCACCGAGGGCCTTGAAGCGCTCTTCCGCATTGGTCTCTTTGCTGACATCGGGGTGGTAACGCCGAGCCAGACGCCGGTACGCCTTCTTGATTTCATCGGGGGTTGCCTCAGGGGGTACCTCCATAACGGCGTAGTAGTCGATGAATCGCATGTGAGACTTCCTGTTTCATGAGTTCCCCTTGCGGGATTTGAATAGCGGGCATCCGGCAACTTCACCATCTACCCTTGCAGTCTCTACATGTGGGCCTGTAGCGCCAAAACAAGCTCTCCCTTACTGGTCATGCGTTCAAAGACTCGAAGGTAAGAAACCACGATCCGCTTCGAGGGTGGTCTGGCATGCGACGCATCGTGCAGCCTCCGGCTGCACGCAGAGCCGAGAAAGTGGGATTTGCACGCCACACTTCTCGCAGATTCCATAGGTACCCTCGGTCAGACGATGCAGCGCTCCACGAAGGGCATTGAACTCTCCAATATCCCGCTGCAACTCGGCGATACCGATCGCAGCGTCAAGATTTGCCAGTGCCTCCTCGCCGGTTTCCTCAAAATGATTGGGAAGCGCACGCACGTCGACGGACTCACGCTGATGCAGACCCTCTCTGAGCTCGTTACGGAGCACTGCGAGCCGCGCATGAATACGCGCAGTCAGCTGGAAACGTTCTGCCTCCGGGATCTTTTTCATGTTGGTTTACCCCCTCACTTGCAGACCAGAACGGGGAGGCGCGAATGCGTCAGCAAGCGCGCTGTCTCACTGCCAAGGAGCACACCGGCGAGTCCTCGCCGACCATGAGACGCCATCACGATGAGATCACAGCGTCTGCTTCGGGCCGTCTTCAGAATTCCTTCCCACGGATGCTCATGCGTGCAGACAACAGAAGCGCAGCTCACACCCAACGACTCCACGCGGCGCGCGGCGGTGGCTAGTACCCGTTGCGCACTGCGCTCTGCGTTTTCCTTGAACTCAGCCGGATCGGACACTATTGGAAGATAGCTAAGGGGATCTCCATAGAGCGGAGGTACCCAAGGGGGGACCACATGAACGACAGATATTCTGGACCCCAGCGATATCGCAAGCCTGGTGGCTGTTTTCACTGCTCGCAGGGAAAGTCTTGAACCATCCGTTGGGACCAGCAAATGCCGATACATGACAGACCCTCCTGCGGAAGCTTTGGCTTTTGGTGACGCCTCGGAGACTAGCGCCGATCGACTTCGGCATGGTTGATGCCGATCAAGCCAAGTCTTCAGGGAACGATCACGAGTCCCCGGCCGCGTTCCCGTAGAAATTTGCGGAGAACCTGCACATCGGAGGCGACCAACGCGTCTCGTGCCAAGACGAGCGTTACGCCTCCACCAGCTCCGCCACCGAGCCGAGCGCCTAGCTCGTCCAACGTCACCGCCGACCAGAGTTCTAGTGGGATCCCGCGATCCCGACACACCGCGCGCGCGACCTCGGTAACTTCTGCCGCAGCCCGTGCGTTCAGCACAATCACCCGTTGGCGGCCCGGCTGAAACGCGGGTGCAGCGCGTGAGCCGCTCATCACTAAGAAGTCGCCCCTCGCGATAAGCGCCCCGAGCTGTTCGCTGGGCGAGCATTTGCAAGATTCGAGCTCAACCTGAATTCCATGTCCTGCGGTGAGCGTGCGGAGCCTCTCCTGCCATCGGCTCAGGAGTCTGGCGCGCGACTGGTCCGCCTCTCTGTGAGTCCATTCGCGCCAAGCTACTCCGCTGCGGTCGACCAGCGAAACAAAGGGCAGATCTGCCGCCGAATCGAGACCTGGCTCCAGTCTCAGTTGGGCGAGCAGTGGCAAATTTTCGAGGCCGCACAAGGAGATGGCGAATGCAATAAGGGGTTCGGGAATTCCGGATTCATCCACCGCTAGCACCACGCGCTGGGCCGATTTCCCCGCGCTCACAGTGGCGCGCCACCCACCGCGCCAGATGACACCGGATGTCCAGCGCGCTGCCGTGCAAAGTGTGCGAGTCGGAAGGCAACCGCACGATTGACACTACCCGCAGGGAAAACTCCGTGCGAGTCAGGCTTTCCAGCGACCCGACCCATCAGCAATTCGAGGGCTTCATCTACATGACGCACGCCGTGGATCTCGAAACGACTTTCAGCGCAGGCAGTCACGATTTCCTCGCGCAGCATCAGGTGTTCGGCATTCGAGGCGGGCACGATGACACCCTGACCCGCGGACAGTCCGCGTGCCAGACAGAGATCGAAAAATCCTTCGATTTTCTCATTAACCCCTCCGATTGCCTGAACCTCTCCAAGCTGATTGACCGAACCAGTGACCGCCATGGCGAGACTGAGCGGAACATCGGCAAGAGAAGAAATAAGCGCACAAAGTTCAGCGAGGGACGCGCTGTCACCATCGATAGCGCCATAGGACTGTTCAAACACGATGCTCGCCGCAAGCGCGAGCGGGGTATTTCTGGCATATCGACTGGCGAGGAAATTCGAAAGAATCAGCACTCCTTTTGTGTGCGATGCTCCACCGAACTCTGTTTCGCGCTCGATATCGACAATTCTTCCTTCGCCGAGACGGGTGGTAGCTGTGATTCGTGTCGGGGTTCCGAATGCGATGCCGTCGGTTCCAACGACAGCGAGCCCGTTGATTTGGCCAACGGCTACTCCTTGCGTGTCGATGAGCCTGATGCCGCGCTCAATAGATTCCTGCATCAATGTCTGCAGCCGGCCCACACGCTGGCGTTGGAGGGAAATCGCGGCATGAATGTCTTCGGCATCTATCAGCTTGCTTGCGCGGATACTCGCCTGATAGTCGCCCTCGCGAATCACCTCATCGATGGGGTCGATCTGGGTGATAAGGCGATTGGCGTCTTCTGCGAGTCGAGCACAGTGTTCGATGAGTCTGGCCGCAGCCTGCGCGGTTAGGGGACGGCAACCGGCACGCTCGGAAAGGCCAGCGAACAGTGCGGCGTATTCATTCTCGCGCTCCGGCGTACGCGCTACCTGGTCCTCGAAGTCCGCTATCACTTTAAAAAGGTGATGGAACTCTGGATCGCCAGAATCAAGAACCTGCAAGAGCCAACGCTCCCCGACGAGTACGACCTTGACCTCGAGCGGGATTGGCATGGGTTCGATCGACACGGTTGTGAGAAGCCCGAGTTGGAGCTCTGATACATCGAATCGGATTTCCTCAGCAAGTAAACTGCGCTTCAGCGTTTCCCAGGCAAAGGGCTGCATCAACATCTGACGGGCGTCGACGACCAGAAATCCCCCGTTGGCGCGGTGCAGAGCGCCCGCCTTGACCAAAGTGAAATCTGTTCTGAAGGTTCCCATTGACGCGCGGTGCTCTATTCGGCCGATGAGATTCCCTACGGTTGGCAAATCAAGCAAAACTACCGGGGCACCCGTGTGCCCATGATGGTCTACTAGCAGGTTGACGACGTAACGCTGCAGGAATTCTCCCCGCTCAACCCCTTCCGGCAGGAGGCCTGGCGCGAGCCCCTCGACTGGCACCGGCATGAACGCGGGAGCGTTGTCCACGATATCGATGGCCAGTTCGTCCAGATAGCCGCGGATCAATGGGAGATCCTGAAAAGAATTCAGAAGATCTTCTACCAGATGCTCAACCACGAACTGGGCAATTTCGCGATTGAGCGCGCGTAGTTTTTCACGTGTCTCTTTAAACCAGATCGGGAACTGGCGCAGGGTTCGCTGCAGGTCTTCCTGGAGGGCGAGAATTCCTGACTTGATACGTTCCTGATCAGCAGATGGTAGGCGCTGGAAGTCGGCAGGGATCATTGCCTCGCCGTTTGGCGCGCGCGGCGCGAACGCAAATCCGGAATCGGTTTCAAGCAAAACAATGCCCTCCGCCTCTGCGCGGACATTGAGGGCGGCCAGTGCCTCATGCTGGCGCTCCTGAAAGGAGTGCTCTATCTCCTCCTGCCGCCGACGGTTTTCCTCCCGGCTGAAAGCAGCAGGTAACGCTGTCTGTACGTCCTGAACAAGCTTGCGGAGGGCCTCCCGCAGTTGACTGCCCCTGCCTGGCGGGAGGCGCAGCGCCAGTGCCTGGCCGGGCTGCCGGAAATGATGGACATAACACCAATCGTCTGGCACCGGCCGTGCCGAGGCTTCGCGTTCGAGTTCTGCGCGCACGAGATCCCGACGCCCGGTACCGGTGGGTCCGCTCGCAAAAACGTTATAGCCTTGCCCGGTCATGCGGACCGCCATTCGCAAAGCATCCAGCGCACGGGTCTGGCCGAGAGGTTGATGCAGGGGTGCCAATTCGCTTGTTGTCTTGAAGCCGAATTGGGACTCCGCACACCGTCGCCTTAGCTGTGCGGGATCAAGCCGGGTCATAATTTTTGCTCCAGGGCAAAGGATCGCTGTCCTATCCTGCGCGTCTGTCGCCATGATCGGCAACCCTATCGAGGATCGTTCGGGTTATGCTTGCGTCCCCGTCTCACTCTTTCCAGCATGTCCGCCCAATTTGTCCCTGAGTCGGCTCCGGAGTCCGTCGTGCGCATGCGAGGCGTCGCTTTCTCGCGCGGCTCCCGTGTGATTTTCGATGGCGTTGATCTCGATATTCCACGCGGTAAGGTCACCGCCATCCTGGGGCCGAGCGGAGGTGGAAAGACCACGCTTTTGCGCCTGATCGGCGGCCAACTCGCACCGTCCGCCGGAACTGTCCATGTCTTTGGTCAAGACGTTCAAGGCCTTGATGAACGTGGCCTTTTTGCCCTACGCAAGCGCATGGGCATGCTTTTCCAGAGCGGCGCTTTATTGACGGACCTCGACGTCTTCGAAAACGTCGCCTTCCCGCTTCGAGAGCACACCAAGCTCCCAGAATCGATGATTCGTTCGATAGTCTTGATGAAGCTCGAGGTGGTTGGCTTGCGCAATGCCCGCCATCTCTATCCGCGTGAGCTGTCTGGAGGGATGGCAAGGAGAGCCGCTCTAGCGCGCGCAATTGCACTCGATCCGACGATGGTGCTTTATGACGAACCGTTTGCCGGACAAGACCCGGTCTCCATGGGGATTCTGGTACGGCTGATCAGGGAGCTCAATTCGGCGCTCAAGCTCACGAGCGTGATCGTTTCCCACGATGTAGTGGAAACCGCCACCATTGCCGACGAGATGTACCTCATTGCAAACGGCAAAGTCGTAGACCACGGCCCACCGACACGCCTGCAAAATTCTCAGGATCCTGCGGTCG
>JBIKOF010000067.1:0-7574 GCA_044358205.1 Gammaproteobacteria bacterium
CGAACTTTATGACCGCGATGGCAATGCCTCAGCCCGGCGGTTCTCCAGAACGGTCCTCGGCGCTATGGCTGCGGTGGTCATCGAGCATCGCGGGATTGTGATCGAGGGCCACGGCGACGAATTGCTCTGTCTGTTCGATGAGCCCCGCGACGCAGCGCTTGCGGCCGGTGCCATGCACGAGCGGGTGAGTCATCACTTCATGATTCCGGGCACCGGGCAGCCGCAGCGGCTCCATGTCGGCCTGAACCTCGGCCTGATGCCCCCGGGCCCGTTGGACCTGCTCTCGGAACTGGTACGGGTGGCGCACTGGGCCTGCGGCAATGCCAAGCCAGACCAGACCCTCGCCACTGAGGCGGTGCTCGAACGTCTGCCTCCATTGTTCAAGGCGGTTTCAAGACATATCGACGACGAAACATGGGACGCGTCCAGCGCCAGCCGCCGCGCGCTCTATGAGATTGTCTGGGATGTCGAAGCCGTCACCGTGGCGGGCATCGCTGGGGCTCTCCCGGATACCGATCGCTACGCACGAATCTGGCTGAGTCAGGATTACCAGTCGGTATGTGTCAGCGCGGAGCGGCCCGTGATCTCAGTAGGGCGCAATGCGGAAAACGATCTGGTGATTACGCACGAGCTTGCCTCGCGCCTGCATTTCACGGTCCAGCTAAGCCGTGGGCGGGGGACGCTGCGCGACCTGAGTACCAATGGCACGCTGGTCAAGGCGGGCGATAACCCGCCGATTCTCATTCGCCATGACACTTTCGTGCTTGAAGGCGTAGGGACTATTGGTATCGGGCATGCAGGTTCACAGTCGCCCGAGCTCAGTCTTCACTGGCGTTGCGAATAAGGGCGAGTTCCCGCGCTACGGCCGCAGTCCGCGCGGCATTCAGTGCGTCGCGGATGGCTGGACCTTTGGCAGTGGCGGCAATCGCGGGATCGGGATGCACGTTGCGGCATACGGTGTTTAGCCTTTGTAGCAGGCGCGAAGGCTCGTAGTGCTCTGGTGCTGCCCCCACAGTCAACGCGCAAACCGCCAGTACATCCCGCAGACGCTCAGGGCGACGCAGGGCATCGAGCGCCAACAGCAACTGCATCAGCGCGGGCGGATCCAGTTCACAGGCAGCCGCGATCTTCGCGCGGTGGCGTACAGCGAGGACAGCGAGTTCACGCATCGCAACGGGTACGCGCAGGCGCTGACTGAGTGCCTCCGCTGCGGCTTCCGGCGGGCTCGCGAGCGCGGCCGTGGGCAGCATGAGCAGGGCAAACCGCACCTCCACTGCGGCGCTTTGTGCCGCTGCGCGGTCGAGCACCGAAAGCAAGGCCATGCCGGCGTTGGCTTCGTCAGCCGCATCCATTGGTGGCGGTAGCGCAAAAAGCCCTTCGATTTCCGGGAAGAGCACTGCCAGTGCTCCGCACGCTCGCAGCACCGAGAAAAAGTGCGCGGGATGCGGCTCAGACAACGCCCGCTCCAGTTCGCGCCAGACGCGCTCGGGCGTGAGCGTATCGAGCTCGCCACTCTCCGCCAGCGTTTGCATGAGTGCGAGCGTCTGCGGGTGAACCGTATAGGCAAAGCGCGCGGCAAAGCGCGCCACACGCAGCACCCGCAATGGATCCTCCGCGAAGGCCGGCGTGATGTGGCGTAGAAGTCCGGCCGCGAGATCAGCTTGCCCACCGTATGGGTCGATGAGTCGACCTGTGGAATCGCGTGCCATGGCGTTGACGGTCACGTCCCGACGCGCGAGATCCTGCTCCAGGGTGACCGCGCGGGAAGTATCGAAACTGAAGCCGCGATAACCGGCCGACTGTTTGCGCTCCAGCCGCGCGAGCGCGTATTCCTCGTGTGTTTCGGGGTGCAGAAAAACCGGGAAGTCGCGACCAACCTGACGGTAACCCAGCGCCAGCATGTCCTCGGCGGTGGCGCCTGTGACTACCCAGTCCCGATCTGCAACTGGCCGGCCCAGCAGGCTGTCCCTGACCGCGCCGCCAACTTCGTAAATCTCCAAGCTTTGTTCTCGCTCAGCGATGCGCGTGGCGACGATGCCACGCATGATCCTTGGCACGGCGGGCGGGTCCGAGCAGCGCGGGCACGATGGTCGTCAGGGCAGTGGGGACGATACCGAGTTTTGTGAGGCCATCCTCGCCCGAGACCACAGAGTCCGTCTGCAGCGACCGCCAGTTGTCGCGCGAGAAGGGTTTGCCGGGCAGGTGTTCACACACTTCGGCCTGTAGTCGGCCCAGCCAGTCGGGCAGCGCGATGACAGGGCAAAGGCGTCCGGTGCAGCGCGCTGTAAAGGACACGATTTCGCCTAGAGTCCACTGTGCAGGACCCCCAAGCTCAAAAATTGAGCCGGAGGCGAGGTGATCATCTTTCAGCACACGCCAGGCGGCTTCCACAACGTCGCCCACGAACACCGGCTGCATCCGCGCGTGCGCGCCTGCCAGCGGCAGGCAAGGCAGCCAGCGAACCAGTGGGGCAAAGCGACCAAAGAGGCCATCGCCATCGCCGAATATGACCGATGGACGCAGGATGGCCGTGCGCATATCGGTGGTGGCCCGCACCTTGGCCTCCGCCTCGCCCTTGCTTCGCAGGTAGTGACTCAGCCCTGCCGGATCGGCATTCAGCGCGCTCATCTGCAGGTAGCGCGAAACGCCCGCATTTTTCGCGGCAGCGAGTGCCCGCATGGTGAAGTCCACATGGGCCTGCACGAAGCCACGCCCATCGTCGCCGCGCTCGTTGAGAATACCCACCAGATTGACCACCGCATCGCACGTCTCCAGCGCCGCACTGAATCCCGCAGCATCGGTGGTGTCGACCACCCGGCATTCGACATCGGGCAAGGTCCACAGCGCTCGCGTGTGGGCGAGGTCGCGCGTGATGACGCGGGTGCGCAGGCCTTCGCGCTGAAGGCGCGCGGCGAGTGCGCGACCCACGAAGCCTGTCCCGCCCAACAGGGCAACTCGGCGCAGCGGCGGGGCTTTTTTCAGCATGTGGCAGGTGTCCTGGTTCCAAAACGGGTCATGTCGGCCATGCGGCTCTCGAAGGTACTGACTTTCAAACCCAGCCGGAATTCATATACCGCTGCATAAAACAGCGCACGTCGTACGTAACCTTCGGTCTCCGGGAAGGGCAGGGTATCCACCCAAAGATCCGAAGGCGTACAACTCGCGCCCTTGAGCCATGCGCGAACCCGACTGGGGCCCGCGTTGTAGGCTGCAGCTGCCAGCGGGAAATATCCGCCAAACTGGCGCAGCACCTGACGCAGGTATTCGCTGCCAATGGCGATGTTCTTGTCGACCTGCGTAATTTCCTGATTGCTCCGCAGACGCAAGCCGATATGCCGCGCGGTTGCGCGCGCAGTTGTTGGCATGACCTGCATCAGACCCAACGCGCCGACAGGCGAACGCGCATCGGTTACGAACGCGCTTTCCCCGCGAATGATGGCATAGACCAGCGCCGGGGACAGACCGCGCGCCCGCGCGAACTTTTCGACCTGTGGCCGGTGCAGCAGCGGGAATCGCATGTCGAGGTCGTCATAGGACTGCATCTGCCCAAGCATCAGAATGGCTTCGGTCTGCCAGCCCCAGCCGTTGACGGCGGCTGCGATGAGTTCCCGGCCACGCAAATCCCGACCATCCATCTCGAAGGCGATTTCCTTGCGTGCTTCACCGATCCGGCGCAGAAGATAGAACTCATGGGCACGCTGCAGCCCGCCGAGGGCTTCTATTTCGCGGCGTTCTTCGGGCGCGGGCCGGATTGGCCGATTCACCATGGCATACGGCACACCCGCGCGATCGGCGGCGAGAAATCCGTAGTAGTCGCGTTCCTTCGCAAGTGCGAGGAAGGCTTCGTGCGCGGCATCTTTTTGCCCGGTTTCGGCAAGGGCACGTGCCTGCCAATAGCGCCAGCGCAGCGGCGGCGTGGTGGCGCCGCGTGGTTCGCCCGCCGTCCAGGCGAGAATGTCTTTCCACTGTCGAGCTCTCAAACCCTCACGCAGGCGATACCGCTCAACCGCGTCATCCACACCCGTCGGGTCGACCAGCCGAAGATAATCGAGCCGCTTGGGGTGATTCGCCGCCACCGCCGCCAGTGCGAGGCCGCGCTGTACCGCGCCTGCCTGAGACGGTGTGAAGGCTCGTCGCCGCTGTTCGCCCTGCCACGCGACATCGGCCGCTTTGAGGTTTTGGTTGGCATAGCGGGCGAGGCCAAGCGCGATGACATCGCGCAGGGCATCGTTGTCGCGCCGTCCGGCCGTGAGCTTGAGGGTGCTGGAGGGTGTTCCGTGCACGCGATGCAGGAGCTCGGCCATGGCAAGTTGGTCCTTGCTCCCGTAGCGTCGAGCCAGATGCACCGCGAGGCTGGTATTACCAAGCCGGGCCGCAAGCATGATTCGTTGCCACACCAGCGCATCGGTGAGAGCACCCCGGTGGCGCAGTCGCTTGAAGACCTCGTCGCAGCCGGGCGGCTGCGATCGGCCGGTGAGCCACAACTCCAGACCGGCCTTCACCGCACGCGGTGGCATGGCGCTCTCGTCCAGCTGGCGGCGCATGTCGTGGCAGCGCAGTTCCGGATCCGGCTGTGGGGTGTAGTCTTCGAAGAAGAGGTCGAAGCGCCCCTGTCGTCCGGTTTCTCGCAACCAGTCTGTCCGCAGTCGCGATGCTGGCAAGCTGCCGGCATAACGACGCAGGAACGCATGCACATCTGCAACAGGCAGGCTGCGCAGGCGGCGCTGCAAAGGGAAGTATTCCAGCCAGGGCGTGAGTGGGTAGCCTTTCAGCCGGGCGAGCGTTTCAGGCTTGGGGGTAGCACCCCGCAGCACCTCGCGGTACTTTGCCTCGAACAATGTTCGTTGCGCACTGTCTGCACCCGCGCAGAGCGCGGGAATCGCCCCGAGCAGCAGCAGGAACAGCCAGGATTTTTTGGAGGGCATGTGGAACACGTCGCTAATTCTCGTCTGCCGTCCGATTCGGCGCAAACGTCCAGCATGGTCTCGGACATCGGATTCGAGTCGCTGGCCAGCCTGCTGCGCAGTCGGCGCACCGTGCACGACTTCCTCGAAACGGACGTGCCTCAGACAGTCATCGAGGACGCGCTCGAGCTCGCGTGCTGGGTTCCCAACCATCGCCAGACCGAGCCATGGCGGTTTCATTTGCTCGATCGCGCGCTCGGGCTGGAACTCGCGGCCTTGAACGCTGACCTGGTGCGGAAAAAAAAAGGCGAGGCTGCAGCCGCCGCCAAGTTGCGGCGTTGGTCGCAGGTTCCAGGCTGGCTGGTCATTACCTGCACCACGAGCACTGACGAAATCCGGCAACGGGAAGACTACGCCGCCTGCTGCTGTGCCGCGCACAATCTCGCGCTCGCCTTGTGGGTGCAGGGAGTCGGTTTGAAGTGGACCACCGGTGAAGTCACCCGACACCCGCGTTTCTACGAACTAATCGGCGTGGACGCCGCACTCGAACAGGCCATTGGCCTCTTCTGGTTCGGGTATCCTGTTGAAATCCCGCGCCAGTCGCGCCGTTCTGCGCGCGAACTCACGCGGCGCGTCGGCGTGGCGGGATCGTCCACCTAATCGCTTTTTTAATAACCCAGAAGGAACCCAGCATGGCCAGAGCAACCTGGAGGGGCGCGGTGCTTGCCGAGTCCGCAGATTATGAAATCGTCGAAGGCAATGTGTACTTTCCGCCGTCTGCCCTGCGGCGCGAACATTTCCGCGACAGCAACACCCACACGGTGTGTAGCTGGAAAGGTACGGCGAGCTACCACGATGTAGTGGTGGGGGACGAGGTCAACCGCGACGCCTGCTGGTATTACCCAGCCACCAAGGACGCTGCCCGCAACATCGAGGGCTACTACGCGTTCTGGAAGGGCGTGGAGGTTACGCGAGATTAGGCGCGGGCACCCAGCGCCTGCGCACGGGCGCAGCGCAGCTGGGCAGTGTGCTCCGGCTCGGCGCCGCTGAGTTCGGGCCAACCCTGCATCTGCCGCGTCAGCAATCCGCACAGCGCGCTGATGTGCGCGGCATTCGCGTTGAGGGCCGGGATGTAACGCAGGTCTTCACCGCCTGCCGCGATGAAGGCCTCGCGGTTCTGAATGGCGATTTCCTCCAGCGTTTCCAGACAGTCGGCGGCAAATCCTGGGCACACCACATCGGCCACACGGACCCCTGCGCGCGCAGCCGCCTGCAGGGTGATGTCGGCATAAGGTTCGAGCCAGCGCTCGCGTCCGAACCTCGACTGGAACACCACCTGCCAGGCATCGGGCGCCAGGTCGAGGTGTTCGGCCACGGCCCGCGCAGTCGCCTGACACTGACAGAAGTACGGGTCGCCCTGCGTGAAATAGCGGTGGGGCAGTCCGTGGAATGAAAAGAAAAGCCGGTCGCCACGTCCGAATTCCGCCCAGTGACGTTGCACCGAAGAGGCCAGTGCGGCGATGTAGGCCGGGTCGTCGTGGTAGCTGCTGACAAAGCGGACATCCGGCACCCAGCGCCAGCCCTGCAGCACACTTGCCACCGCGTCGAACACGGAGCCCGTGGCTGGGCCGGAATACTGGGGATAGAGCGGCAACACGACCAGCCGCCTTACGCCGGCAACGCGCAGGGTTTCTAACCCATCGGCGATGGAGGGCGAGCCATAGCGCATGGCCAACGCCACCTGAACACCCTCGCCGTAAACGCTCGCCAACTGCGTCGAAACTGCGGCAGCCTGGGCCTTCGACCAGGCGAGCAGCGGCGAGCCCTCATCAGTCCAGATTTTGGCGTAGGCATGGGCGGAACGTCGCGGACGCACGTTCAGGATGATGCCGTGCAGGATGGGCAGCCACAGCCAACGAGGGAGCTCGATCAACCGGGGATCGGACAGAAACTCTGCCAGATACTTCCGCAGAGCCTTGGGTGTCGGCGCCTCGGGGGTGCCGAGATTGCAGAGCAGGACGCCTGCCCGCGACGCTTGAGCGTGGGAGAAGCTGGCCGCATCGGTACCAAGATAGGCGGGATTCGGAGAAGACGGCACGTCGCGGGTATGCTGTGGGGAAGTGGTTCGAATGGTAGCAGGATTAACCCGCATGCTGGTCAGTTCAACGGCGGAGTGCCCGCCTTTCATCGCCAATGATGGCTGTCTCATCCGGGAGGTTCTGCATCCCGCAAAAACCGGTGTTTCCTTACCGTTTTCACTGGCCGTGGCGGAAGTCGCTCCCGGGGCGTGTACGAGGCGGCACCGGCTCGCGCAGGATGAGGTGTACTACCTGCTTGCAGGCCTCGGGCGCATGCACATCGACGCAGAAACGCGTGTCGTCGTGCCCGGGGACGCGGTGCATATCCCCGGCGGTTGCGTGCAGTGGATAGAGAACATCGGCACTGAGACCCTGCGCTTCATTGCCGTGGTCAGCCCGCCCTGGACCGCTGCAGAAGACGAACTGCTCTGATCCGAAGTCGCGCGGTGGTGGCGTTTGCCAGCAGAGGGACGTCGTTCTCGCGCGACGTGCTGAGGCATGCGGACCCGATGGCCGCCGGAGTGCGCCCCTGGCGCACTCCGGGGTGTCGCGATCAGGGCGATCCGGGTGCGAGGGACTCAATCATCTGCTG
>JBIKOF010000068.1:0-7555 GCA_044358205.1 Gammaproteobacteria bacterium
CTACAGTTGGTGCCGAAGATGCCGAGCTTGAGCCGGTTACCGTTATAAACCGGCACATGGGCACGTCGCCAAGCCTTGAGATCATCTGGATGCATCGGATAAAGAAGCCCTGCTGAAGAAGCCCGGAGCATATTTCGGATGACCCGCGCGTACCACTATTTCGCCTATGGATCGAACCTCTTGCCGCAACGGCTGGCAGCGCGCGTGACGATTGCCGCCGATCTAGGACGCCGTGGCTTGCGTCCGTCCCCACGGTGCGGGATTCCGATGCCGAACGCGCAGCAATCGCGTATCGCCTACTGGGTAGGCGGCCCACGACTTGGGCCCTCCCGAGGGGTGTGCTTAAATGCCGCGCCGCGGACGTACCGCGTAACCCTTCCCAGTTTTTTAGAGGAGCAAGGTCATGGAAGTCATGATGTGGGCCAAGCTTGCCAAGCCCGAAGGCATTGGCAACAAGGAATTTTTTGATGTGTGGTATCAGGAATCGCTAGCCGCGCTCGAAGCCCTGAAGGCCGGGGCCATCAAGGCCATCTGGAAAGTCGCCGGCAAGTATGAAGTGGTGGCGGTGATGGAAGTCGGCAGTGGAGATGATCTGGATGCCATCGTGCACAGTCTCCCCATCTGGAAGCTGGGCTACGCCCACATCGTGCCGGAAGTGAACTGGATTCCGCTGCGTTCCTACGAAAACTGGTCGAAGCAGCTTGCCACCCTGAAGCAGGGCTGACACGCCCGCGCTCAAGCCTGCAGGAAGGGCGGCCAGGATGTGCCGCCCTCCCCTAACCCGCTACTTCAGGCGCGCCATCACTTCGCGCGAGAACGTCTCCACCGTCGCCCGGTTATCCACGATGGGCTGAATCGCCACCTGGTGGATCCCCGCCTTCTTCATGTTGTGGATGGATTCGACGATTTCCTCTGCCGTGCCCGTGAGGGTAGTGGCGCGGATGATTTTTTCGGAGCAGATGGCCTCGTGCTCCTTCTTGAAACCAAGCAGATAGTCCGAATACATCTTCAGGTGGCGGGTCTCGATCGGGCCGTCCATCACCTTGTAGATGTCGCGGAAACGCATGATGTCTTCGCGTAAATCCGCTGGCAGGGTCATCGGGTCGGGATTGGACAGCGCGAAGATGTTGGTGGATGACGACACGAACGGCCCCACGGCCTGTCGCACTTCGGAGGTCTCAAGCGACTCGCCTTTGGCCGTGAGGTGGAAAGCCGTCATGCACAGGGCGTACACATCGTTCGGGTTACGACCCACACGCTCCGCGCCCGCACGGACGTGGTCCATGACGAAGTTGATGAGTGAGGGGCTGACAGCGCCGAACAGAATGACCCCGTCGGCAATTTCGCCCGCCATTTCCAGGCTCTTCGGGCCACTGGCCGCGATATAGATGGGGATGTGGGTCTTGATGTTGTACCAATTGCCTTCCGGATTCAGAAAACGAATCTTGCGGTGGCGATCGCCTTCGCTGTAGTCGGTCGTCTTGCCCTCGAACAGGTCCTTGCAGATACGGATGTGCTCGCGCATCACCTCGAGCTTGGAGGCAGGCATGCCCAGCGTCCGACGTGCGGTGTTGCCAGTCCCGATGCCGAGGATGGCGCGTCCCGGCGCGAGTTCGTTCACCGTCGCGATGGAATTAGCCGTGACCGGTGCGATGCGCGACTCGGGATTGGTAACGCCCGTGCCAAGCTTGATGGTGCTGGTATTGATGGCGCAGAGCGAAAGACTCGCGTACGGGTCGCTGAAAAGCATCTGCGAATCGTAGAGCCAGGCGTGCGTGAAGCCATGCTGTTCGGCGTAACTCACATCCTTGTGGATGTGGATGGCGGCGGGAAATACGAAACCATAATCCATTGAAAAACCCCCTGGGTAACCGCCCGCAGGCGGAGAAAACCGGCGTTCTTGCCGGCATGTCGAGCGTGGTGAGCCCCCCGGGCCGCACCACACGGCAAGTCCGGCCGCCCATTGGGTGGCCGGTGTCAGACTGCGATCAGATCACGCCGTGCCGTTTGCAGAAGCGCGTGATGAGACCGCAGATGAGTTCGGGATCCTCGAACATCGGGTAATGCCCGATGTCCTTCAGATGCAGCACTTCGCTGTTACGGAGCAGGCGTCCCGTTTCGTCCACCAGTTCGCGTGGGACCCAGAAATCGTCTTCGCCGCGAATGACGAGCATGGGGCACGCCACGGATTTGAGACGGGCACGGACATCGTGGGTGGCCCAGGCCTCGAGATCACCGACGGCGCTGACCTGGGCATTGCGATGCTGCCAGCGCAGCTCTTCAATTTTCGCTGCCGAGCACTTGCGATTGAGTGACTCGATGGCTGCGCGCTCCATCAAATCCTGCCAGCCTGGCGCCCACGCCGGCAGCATGCGCTCGCTGGGCAAAGGGAAGGTGGGCGTGCGGGCGCAACCTTCCATCGGCACGCCGGCCGCCATGGAGCGCCAGTGGTGCGCGGCGTAATCGAGCGTGATATCCCCCCCGATGGAGCAACCGATGATGACTGGTTTGTGCAGACCGAGGGTCTCCACGAAGGCATGCACGAACTCGGCATGCTCGTGAATGGACCGATGTGCCTTCCACTTCACCGGATAGGAGCGCGAGTGCCCCGGCAGGTCCAGCGCGTATGCATGGAATCCCGCCTCTGCAAACAGGGGCAGGATGTACTGGTATTCCAGTGAACTCGCGCCGGCGGTGTGCACGCAGACGATAGGCTGGCCTTCGCCGATTTCGTCGTAGAAGGTGCGAGTGCCATTGACCTTGACGTAATGGCCGCGGATGTCTTGTGGGGTGCTCATGAGAGTGCTCCGGCAGCGGGGATCAGGCCTTGGCGGCCGTGTTCCTGAGGGTGTAGGCAAGTTCGAACATGGCTTCGGCCATCCGTCCGGCTTCGAGAAGGTTACCCTCGGTGGCGATGTCCACCGAGATTTCGCCCACGCGCTTCAGGGTCGGGTCGTCCGCGAAATTGCGCTTGCCGGGGAAGGTGAGATCGGCCCACATCCGCTTGCCACTGATCAGCGCCTGCCAGGCGACGAGTGCGCCCGTGAACTTGAAGGTGTACCCAAACGGAGGCACAGAGCTGGCATGGTCGATGACCTTACCGCGATAAATCTTGAGCCACAGACGATCGCTGTCGACTTCGAGCAGGACCGATCCATCGAACCAGCGAGTCTGTTCTACGAATGCGCGATTGGCGTTGAGGGCCTTGACGAAGCGGGTTTGAAAATCGGGTTTGACGAGAAAGCTCATGGGCGCCTCTGGCTACGGGCGAAGGGGCCGCATTCTCGCTTTCCCATAAACCCGGGCGCAAGGCGCCAATGCGCCATGCAAGTGCGTTTCTCCCTTAAAAAAGCGGCTTTTTGTGTGCAGCGCAACGAAAACCCTTGCCTTGACAGCCCGCAGGGCACGGGGTGCAATGCCGCGTCCGTCGCGTCGGACCCATCCTAGAAAGGGAGACATTCACATGTTCGATCAAGCCTGGATGAAGCGCTGGCAGGAAGCGGTGAATGCCGATGGCCCGTTGAGCCACATCGGCAAGCATCTCACCACTGACATCCTGCTCGGCTTCGGTGACCAGCATTACGTCGTATCGTTCCGCAATGGCCGCATCGCCAGTTTCACGGACACGCTCGGCCCAGAGACCTGCTATTACCTTGCACTGAAGGCGCCGGCCGCCAGCTGGGAGAAGTTCTGCCAGAAGGTTCCACCCCCGATGTACAACGACATCTGGGCCATGGCGCATCCACTCCACGGCCGCCTCCTGATTGAAGGCGACCAAAAGGTCCTGTGGCAGAACATGCGCGCCATGTTCTGGGCATTCGACCGCATGCGCGAAATCTGAGCCACCCAGCGGCACCAAGGGAGAACCTCACGTGGCAAAAATAGAACCTATTGTCGGTAAATACATCTGGGTGACTTACGAGGGCACCGAGTACCGCATGTACTTCGAAGAGGCGGGTAACCCCAACGGCATCCCGATGGTCTGTCTGCACACCGCAGGCACCGATGGACGCGAATGGCGACACCAGCTTTGCGACGAACGCATCGGCAAGAATTTCCGCATCATCGCCATCGACCTGCCACGCCATGGCAAGTCGATTCCGCCGTATGACTGGTACAAGGAGAGTGAGGAATACAAGCTCACCGCCAAGTACTTTGCGGGCATCATCATGGCCTTCTGCAAGGCGCTGGAACTGGACAAGCCGGTCATCATGGGCAGCTCCATGGGCGGCAACATCTGCATGCACCTCGCCCGCGACCACGAAAATGACGTAAGGGCGTTGATCGCTGTGGAAGCCTGCGAATGGTCGCCGGGCTGGCACCTCGATTGGCTGCGTCACGCGCACATCCACGGCGGCGAAGTTTGCGCCACGTCGGTGTTCGGCCTGATGGCCCCGCAAAGCCCCGACAAGTATCGCTGGGAAACCTGGTGGTATTACTCGCAGGGTGGCCCGGGCATCTTCAAGGGCGACCTGTACTTCTACAGCTACGACCACGACTTCCGTGGACAAACCGAGAAGCTGTCGGGCAAGGTGCCGGTGTACTACATGACCGGGGTGTACGACTTCGCCTGCACCCCGGAGATGACCGAGGAGACGGCGCGCAAGCACAAGAACTCCGAGTGCATCATCATGGAAGAGATTGGCCACTTCCCGATGAGCGAGAACCCGGATGTCTTCAACCGGTATCTCTATCCGGTGCTCGACAAAATTGTCGCGCTGAAGTGATGTTCAACCCGGACACCTCGCGGGGTGTCCGGGTCTTTCAGGGGCCAGAGAAGATATTCTCGTCTACCCGGCACTGCTTAACCCGCTCTCGACAGGTCGTCCTGTGTGCGCGGCACGCCCGAGGCGCCCACTTCACACCCCTAGCGCAGCAGTGACGCCTCCTGCAGGCGTTGCCGAAGCCCGGCCAAGGTGCGCTCATACCCTGCCCCGCCGACACCGCCGTAGCGCGCCTCGAACTGCGTCTGGGTCATGTTTTCCTCCAAGCCCTCGGGGCTAGGCATCCAGGCTGCGTCATCACCCGCCTGCGCCGCCCGCGCCTGATATTCACGCGCAAGCACCCGGGATTCCGTCGCCCGCTGGCCGAAGTGAGTGCCCGCCTCATCGGCCAGCAAATCCCGGAAACTGAAACCGCTGCCGCCCTGCGAATCACTGATCTCCTTCGATAGGCCAAGCGCCTTGGACAGGAGTTCTCCACCCGTCGCAGCAAGCGCCGCGGAGTTCAGGTAATGCTTGGCCAAATCAGCGCGACCATATAGGCGAACCTGCAACTTCACCGGTTGCGGCCAGGTGGCGGCTTCCGGCAGCAGTCGACGCAGATCGCGGCCGGTGACATAGGCCGACAGGACGATGAGGATTGCGCGGTTGTCTGCCACCGGATCGCCCGTCGATGCCCGCGCGGTGGCATGCGCAAACAACGGCGTCGCAAGGTCGCTCACACCCAGCTTCCCGCCGCGGTTCACCAGGGCGGCGGCAAGCACCTGCTGGAACTCGCGCAGACGTGCCGCCTCTTCCTCGGGGATGACCTGCTTGCGGACGGCATCCACGATTTCCGGTGACCAGTCGTATTGCAGGCGGAGTGCACCGTCTGCGAACTGCGCATGGTGCAACAGGGCCTCCGGTGCCGGCAGCCCCAAGGCTTTCGCGGCGAGGCGGATGAGCGCACCGAGCGCCGGTCCGGCCAATGCACGTGGCATATCCAGACGTCCCAGACGCAGCGCTATCACCTCTGGCCGGTCGCGCGTTTCCTGCAGGACGAGCGTGAGGTTCAGAAAGCGGTAATCAGGCGGCAGCGGCAGCCGCGCGGACGCCGCGATGCCCAATTGTCCGTCCTCGGACGAGACTTCCGCCGCCCCCCCGCCCATCGCCTCCAGCACGGCATGCAGTGCGAGGTCGACATCGGCTTCCGACAGCCGAACCTCGCGCCGGCCCGCGGCTTCGTCCTCACCAAAGAGGCTTCTGAGGATTCGCCGCGCCTCGCGAATCTGCGCGGCGTCGAGGGTGAGCTCGTCCGTGACCACGGGCGCAGATTGCAGCAGTACGAAAGGTGCAGCGGCAAGCGTCGCAAACACCCCTAACAGCAACAGGCGAAACAGCAGGCCCATGGCGAGAACCCGGCGGCGGGCTCAGCAGGCTTCGAAGAGACCGGCGGCGCCCATGCCCTTGCCGATGCACATCGACACGAGGCCGAACTTGCCGCGTCGGCGACGCAGCTCACGCAGCAGAAGGCCAGTCATGCGGGCGCCGGTCATGCCGAAGGGGTGTCCGATGGCGATGGAGCCACCGTTGACGTTGTAACGCGCGTTATCGATGTCGAGCTCATCACGGCAATAGAGGCATTGCGAGGCGAATGCTTCGTTGAGCTCAATGAGATCGATGTCCGACATCTTGAGGCCCTTGTAGCGCAGCAGCTTGGGAATGGCGAAGACCGGCCCGATGCCCATTTCGTCCGGCTCGCAGCCGGCCACCGCAAAGCCACGGAAATAGCCAAGGGGTTCAAGTCCCAGTTGGGCCGCCCGACGCTCGGACATCAACAAGGCCATGGAGGCCCCGTCCGAAAGCTGGGATGCATTGCCCGCCGTTACCGAGCCGCCTTCTTCGAAGGCAGGCGGGAGCTTGGCGAGCCCTGCCAGCGTGGTGTCTGTGCGGTTGCACTCATCGCGGTCGACCACGCCATCGACGATGGCCGTTTCGCCTGTTTCCTTGTTGACGAGCTTGCGCCACTTCACCGACATGGGCGCGATTTCTTCGCGCACATAGCCGGCATCACACGCCGCACCGTAGCGCTGCTGGCTTTGCAGGGCATATTCGTCCTGCGCCTCACGAGAGACCTTGTAGCGGCGCGCGACCACCTCGGCGGTATTGCCCATGGCCATGAAGATATCCGGCTTGTTGGCGAGCAGGCGCGGGTTTTCCTCGAACTTGGCCGGCGTGCCGCGATCGAGCCCGGTGATGGACTCCACCCCGCCCGCAATGGCGACCTCGGCGCAGCCACTCATGATTTGCTGAGCTGCCACGGCGATGGCGTTGAGGCCAGAAGAGCAGGCGCGGCTCAAGGTGGTGGCCGGCACGCCGACCGACAGGCGCGACAGCACCACGGCGTGACGGGCGATATTCCCGGACTGCTCGCCAATCTGGCGCCCACAGCCCAGCACCACGTCGTCGACCTCTGCCGGATCGAGGGCGGGATAGCGGTCGAGCAGCGCATCGATGCAGTGGGCGACCAGGTCGTCGGAGCGGGTGAGGTTGAAGGTGCCTCGGTGCGCCTTGGCGAGACCGGTGCGGAGACTGTCGACGATGACGACCGAGTTCATGGGCATTTCCTGCGGGTGAGTGAGGCTATGCGCCGCATTCTGCCACGAAGGTTCAGCGCGACACAGCGCGTCCCTCGCAGCTCAAGCGGACGTGCAGTGAGATGCCCGCAGCGGGCATCTGTTAGCCCGCGGAGGGCGCTCACTGTGCGGCCGCAACGATCCCGGGCTAGACATCCCGCACGTGGGACGCGCGGCGGTCGCCCCTCCGCGCTTCACGCTACGCGAGGCGCGCTCCGG
>JBIKOF010000069.1:0-7498 GCA_044358205.1 Gammaproteobacteria bacterium
GCTGGAACAGGCCAGCAGGACGGGCTCTGCTGTGGCCCAAGCCGAGCTGGCGACGCTCTATGCGCAGGGGAGAGGGGTGGAAGTGGACGAAGTGACGGCCCATGCCTGGTATAGCCTGGCGGCGGCTAATGGCGAGGCCACGGTGGCGCCGGAACTCGAAGCCCTACAGAAGGACCTCTCCGCGGAAGAGATCAGTCGCGCGCAAGCGCTGGCCATAGAGTTGCGTGCCCGCTATCCCGAGCTCGATGCCGCCGCCGCGCCGACCTCAGAGCCCGTGCCGTGAACCATTGTCCAATCGTGGTGCTCGACATGGATGGCACGCTGCTCGACCTGGCGTTTGACGATCGGTTGTGGAATCAGGTGCTGCCTGCGCGCCTTGCCGCCAGACGCGGGCGCCCGGTAGAGGAGGTGCGGGCTGAGGTGGCCGCCACCCTCGGCAGTGTTCGTGGCACCCTGCCTTGGTATTGCCTGGACCACTGGGAGTCGCAGTTTGGTGTCTCCCTGCACGCGTTGGAGGAAGAACTCGCTGCTCATATTGCACTCCGGCCCGGGACTCTGGACTTCCTGCGTTTTCTCCGTGAACACGGGGTGCGCACGCTCATTGCCACTAATGCGCATCCGGCAAGTCTGGCACGCAAGATGGCCCGCACCGGCATCGCCACGTTTTTTGAAGCTCTTGTCAGCGCCCATAGCCTGGGCCTGCCCAAGGAAGACGCCGCATTCTGGCCGGCGCTCTGCGCGATGGCGGGGATGGATCCCGCCGACTGTGTGTTTGTCGACGATAACGCGGCGGTGCTTGACGCGGCGCGCACAGCAGGGGTTCGCCATCTTTTTGGCGTACGCACTCCAAGCAGCACAGGGGCGGTGAAGGTTTTTCCGACCTACGCGAGCGTCGATCGACTCTCCGAACTCATCCCCTGGCTCTCAGGTCGATTGGGCCTTTAGCGCTGTTCTGGTTGCGCGGTTTGCCGCTAAGCGCCCTCAATCGAGGCAGGGCCAAGCCTCTCGCCGTGCAAGCACAAAGTCGTGGATGCGCCGGCCGGCGGCTACCCCTCGTGCCTCGAAGCGAGTGAGGCAACGCCAGGTGGGGCGAGGGGCCCGATGTCCTGCTCCTGCAAGGTTTTCCCAATCCGGGAGGCTGGCGAGTGTCTCCAACAGACTCTCGGCGTAGTCCTCGATATCGGTAGCGATGTGCACCCGGCCATGTCTGGCCAACCTGGGTCGCAGCAACTCGAAAAAGGGAACCCTGAGCAGTCGTCGCTTGTGATGACGTGTCTTGGGCCAAGGATCCGGGAAGAAAATGGCTACTTCCTGCAGACACCCCTCGGGGAGGCGCCCCAGCACCGTGAGGATATCCTCCGTGCTCGCTCGCACATTTGTGATGCCGTGCGTCTCCACTTGCAGCAGCAGCTGCCCTATTCCTGGGCGATGAACCTCCACCGCCAGATAGTTACGGTCAGGATTTCGGCGTGCGTTCGCGAGCAGGTTTTCACCGTTACCGGTCCCGATTTCCAGACACAAGGGCGCGTGCCGCGGCCACGCCGACAGAATGTTGGCTGCATCGAGATCCAAGGCATGTTTGGGCAGTAATTCTGATAGCGCCCGGGCTTGCGCCACAGTCATCCGACCTTCGCGTCGAACGAAGCTGCGAACGCCCCTATGTGGAAAGACGGTCTCGGGTTCGGCCACGCGGCTCAGCTGAAAAAAGTGCCGTCGAGCGGGGATGAAGCAGACGCGTAGGCTCTGCGTGGCATGCGTCCCGCGCGATACGCCAATCGTCCAGCAATAACCCCGTGCTTCATCGCTTCGGCCATCCATACAGGCTCGCGCGCTTCAGCGATGGCGGTATTCATCAGCACCCCATCGCAGCCCAGCTCCATGGCGATGCTGGCGTCTGATGCGGTGCCAACACCGGCGTCGACAATCACGGGGACTTTAAGGGTTTCGACGATCTCGCGAAGGGTGTAGCGGTTCTGGATACCGAGTCCGGAACCGATAGGCGCTGCCAGTGGCATCACTGCGACGCACCCAATCTCCTCCAGACGTCGTGCCATCAGGGGATCGTCCGTGGTGTAAACCATCACCTCGAACCCCTCCCTGCACAGAATTTCTGCCGCCCTCAAGGTCTCGGTGATGTTCGGGTAAAGGGTTTTCTGGTCGCCCAAAACTTCCAGCTTCACCAAGCGGTGATCATCGAGCATCTCGCGGGCAAGTCGGCACGTGCGGACGGCCGAATCCACGTCATAGCAACCGGCTGTGTTCGGCAACAGCGTGTAGCGATCGGGCGGAAGATAATCGAGAAGGTTCGGCTGGCCAGCCTCCTGACCTAAATTCGTCCGCCGGATGGCCACCGTCACGATTTCGGCACCGCTGGCATCTACCGCCGCGCGTGTCTCAGCAAAATCCTTGTACTTCCCGGTGCCAACCATCAAGCGGGAGCGGAAAGTCCGGCCGGCAATGACGAGCGGATCGTCCGGAAGTGTGAGTGAGGCACTGGGTGTGGTCATGATTCAGAACACCGGAGAATGTTGGTAGCCATGCGCTTCAGCCACGGCCTTATACGTCACTTTCCCATCATGGGTATTCAAGCCCTTCGCCAAGTCCAGATTCTGCTTGAGTGCTTTTTCCCAACCAAGATTAGCGATCTGCAGCGCGAATGGAAGCGTGACATTTGTCAATGCATAGGTAGACGTAACCGGTACGGCACCTGGCATGTTTGCGACACAATAGAAAACCGAATCGTGAACACGATAAGTTGGGTTTTCATGGGTGGTTGCCCTCGAATCTTCGAAACATCCACCTTGGTCAATCGCGATATCGACCAGAACCGATCCGGGCTTCATCTTGGCAACATCTTGATTGGTGACCAATTTTGGCGCCCGCGCGCCGGGGACCAGAACCGCACCGATCACCAAGTCCGCTGCATGGACGGATTTCTGGATGCTTGCGGTGCTGGACATGAGAGTCTTGATGCGGCCGCTATAAATTTGGTCAATGTGGGCCAGACGCTTCGCTGAACGATCTAGCACGGTCACATCCGCCCCCATGCCAAGTGCAATGACTGCCGCACTGAGCCCCGCTATTCCGCCCCCGATAACCACGACTTTGCCCGGAGAGACCCCGGGCACGCCAGCGAGTAGAACTCCACGCCCACCTTTTGGTTTAAGCAAGGCATCAGCGCCAACCTGAGTCGCCATTCTGCCGGCAACTTCGCTCATCGGCACTAAAAGCGGGAGCGCTCCATCCACTTCAACTGTTTCATAAGCGATACACGTTGCCTTTGAGGCAATCAATGCGTCGGTCAACGTTCTGGAAGCTGCCAAATGCAGATACGTGAACATTATTTGATTCGGACGTATCCGCGAATACTCGGCTTCGATAGGTTCTTTCACCTTCAGAATCAAATCGGATTCACGCCAGAGGTTCTCAACCGAATCAATTATCTTCGCTCCCGCGCGGACATAACTTTCATCGGAGATGCTAGAACCTGCGCCAGCGTTCTTTTCAATCAACACCGAGTGGCCATTTTTAACGAATTCGGCGACGCCCTCGTCCGTGAGTGCAACCCGGTATTCCTGAGCTTTTATTTCACGAGGGACGCCAACAATCATCTTTGAGCTTTCCTGGTCACCCTGGAAGAAACTGAACCGCCAAACAGGCGCCTGTGGGGTTTGGGGACAAAGATCTCAGCCGCCGCCGATGGCCCGGACGATTTCGACCTGGTCGCCTTCGCGCAGATGATACCGGCTGTGCTGAGCGCGCGGCACAATCTCTCCGTTGATCTCGACGGCGAACCTTCCGGTCAGGCCGAGGCCCGAGAGCAAGATTCCGAGCGTGGCCTCACCCACGACTTGTCGCGCTTCACCATTGAGCTGAATGTTCATGCGTGCGTTTGCTAACAGAAGACCGGCGTGGCGGGATGATCCGTTACTCGCTCCGGGTTTGCCAGTGCAGACTTTTGCAGGGGCGGGGCCCGGGGGGTGTCTCCGGGACGCACCCTGTCTTGGAGCGCGGCGATCTTGCCATTACAATCGGGTGACACAGGCGGGTGTAGTTCAATGGCAGAACTTCGGCTTCCCAAGCCGATAGCGTGGGTTCGATTCCCATCACCCGCTCCACTTAAACCTCCTGCTGGAACCCTGTTCAGTTGGACTCGGCCCCGGATTAGAGCCTTGCCTGCTAATCGAATCGCTGAAATCCGGGATTGGGACCTCGAGCGCGAGTGCGAACGTCTCTACAGCGCGCGCCTTCCCTATCACAACTTCCACCACGTACAGACAGTGCTTGGCGCCGCGGAACGGTTGCTCGACGACTGTGCGAAGGAAGGTCTCGAGGTGGATGGCCAAATTGTCTACTACGCCTTGCTGCTTCACGACGCTGGCTATCACGAATCCCATCTCGCGCTTGGGTATGCATCCAAAGAGGCCTACTCAGCAGTGCTGGCGCGACGGCTGCTGAGCGCACGTGCGGTCCCCGACGCGATCATTTCCCGTGTGGAGCAGGCCATCCTGGCGACCCTGCGCGATGGGCAATGCCGCGGGCCTGAGGATGCCGTGGTCCGCATGGCTGATTTGTCAGGAATTGGGGCAGATTATGCGGAGTTTCTGCGCAACACCGTCAACATTCGGGCAGAGGTGGCCCTGATGACGAACACGCCTCTCATGCCGTGGGCGGAGTGGTGTGCGGGGACGCAGAAGGTTCTCAGCGGCTATCTTTCTGGCGAAGTCGGCTTGACCGCTGACTTCGACCGCGCGCAACCCGGAAACTTCTTCGAGCGCGGGCAGGCTAATCTCGAACGGCTAGCGCTGGAGCCCGAGCCAGCCTGAATCCGGTTAGGGCGCGGTACTCCCCACTTTGAGGACTATGGCCCGAATCCCGAGCTGATCGAGTCTGACGCGCGTTTGCTGCGCGCGGGCAAGATTCGCGAATGGTCCAACATGCACCCTGAACCAAGCCTGCCCGTTGATAGCCACCTTTTGCACGCTTGCCTGCACGCCTTGTAAGGCCAGGAGTGCCTTGGATTGTTCGGCGTCTTCCGCGGACTGGAATGAACCGACCTGCAACATGTAGCTGGGGCCTGCCGGGATGGCATCGGGCTGGACCTCGGTCACCACACCCTCTGCCTCGGCAGCCTCTTGCGGATCGGGGGCCGAGCCTTCTTCGTCCACCGGCACCTCAATGTCGGACACTTTGACCTCTGTATCCGGCAGCACCGTAAAGAAGTCGAAGGTCGGGGCACGTGGCGCAGCAGGCGCTTCCGGCGCCACTTCCGGGGCCTCGGCGAGGTCTCCGGGCAGCGGCGCAACCTGGGCGGCGGGCGTGCCCGCGTTCTCCCGCGGGGCCCCCAGCGGTGTTTGCTGGAACCAGAACCACTCCAGCACCGCCACGCTGAGCCCTACGGCCAGCCCCGTGAAGAACGACAGCCAGCTGCCCTGAGCCCTGGGACGGGGCGGCGGCTTGCGGCGTTCCTCGCGCGGCTCTCTGCGCTCGCCGCGGACTCTCACATTTCCTCCGGTGCGCTGACACCCAGCAGTGAAAGTCCGTGGGCCATCACCAGCCGAATGCCGGTGCAGAGCGCGACGCGTGCGTTTCTGAGCCCGTCATCATCGACGTTAATTTTGTGGGTGTTGTAGTAGGCGTGGTACTCGCTTGCGAGCTCGCGCAGATAGTTGGCAATGGCGTGTGGTTCACGCTGGTCAGCTGCATTTGCCACGACGTCTGAGTAGCGCCCTAGCAAACCCGCCAGATGATGCTCACGTTTTTCGACGAGGAGCTCGAAGTGTGCAAGCCCATCCAAAGGTTCGCAGCGTCCTCGCTGCTGGATGATCTGCCTGAAAACGCTGCAGATGCGGGCATGGGCGTATTGCAGGTAGTAGACCGGGTTGTCCTGACTTTGAGACTTCGCAAGGTCCAGATCGAATTCGAGATGCTGGTCGGAACGTCTGCTGCTGTAGTAGTAGCGTGCGGCATCCACCCCCACATCATCGAATAACTCACGCAAGGTCACGAACTCGCCCGAGCGGGTGGACATCTGGACTTTCTGACCGTCGCGGAAAAGGCTCGCGAACTGGACCAGTAGCACTTCCAGCCGCTGGTCCTCCAGGCCCATCGCGCGCAGGCTAGCCCGTACGCGTGGAATGTATCCATGATGATCAGCGCCCCAGATGTTGATGACCTGGTCGAAACCCCGTTCGAACTTGTCGGCGTGGTAGGCCACATCGGATGCAAAGTAGGTGGGGGCGCCGTTCTCGCGAACGAGCACGCGGTCCTTCTCGTCGCCAAAATCTGTCGAGCGGAACCACTCGGCCCCGTCCCGACTAAAGACATGACCAGTCTCGCGCAGTCGCTGCAGAGAGACCGGGAGCATGCCGCGTTCCAGCAAGGAGCGTTCCGAATACCACTGATCGAACTCGACACCGAAGGCAAGCAGGTCTTCGCGAATCCCGGCGAGAATGGAGGCACAGGCAAAGCCGTGTACGATCCCGTAATCGGTATCCCCAAGAAGCCTGCGGCACTGGGCAATGCGCGCATCGAGCAGAGCCTCTTCATCGTCCGTTGCTGTCAACGGAGGGAGTGGACTGCGGGCGAGTCGGTCGCCGTGGAGCGCGGTGAGCGTCTGGGCGATATCGACGATGTAGGCGCCCCGATAACCGTTGGGCGGAAAATCGACGGACTGTCCCTGCAGCGCGAGGTAGCGAAGCCACACGCTGAGGGCAAGAATGTCCATCTGTCGGCCCGCATCGTTCACGTAGTACTCGGTCTCGACGCTATAGCCCGCCGCACGGAGCAGATTCGCTAGGGCGGCACCATAGGCTGCCCCCCGACCATGACCCACGTGCAACGGACCGGTGGGGTTGGCGGACACAAACTCCACCTGGACCCGGCGGCCCGCGCCACGTGCGGAGCGGCCGCAGGATTCGGGCTGGCGCAGAATGGTTTCCACCGCGCTGAACAATGCCGTCTGACGCAGGCGAAAATTGATGAATCCCGGCGCCGCCACCTCGATGTGCTCGATTCGAGAATCCTCGCCCAATGTACCCACGACCAGCTCCGCGATGGCGAGCGGCGACAGGCGACACGGCTTGGCGAGGAGCATGCAGAGGTTGCTCGAAAAATCTCCGTGATCGGGGTTGCGCGGCGGATCGATGCTGATCGGCGGCAGTGTCTCGGGCAAGTTCAGCAACCCGGCTGCCCCGAGCGTTCTGAGGGCGCCTTCAAGGCGCGATTTGAGATAGTCCTTCACGCGTGTTCACTCGCGCGGCGCGCCCTGCGAAGGCGACGACACGCTGTCAGGATGGGTTGGCGGTGTGGGGCCGGAACACTACCAGCGTTTGCCCCGGACTGAAATCCCGCAGGGCGTTCTTCAGAGTGGATTTCATCCGATTTCATGGGGGTCTACGTCCAGGTGCCAGCGTACGCGGTTCACCAGTTGAGAGGCCGTGATTGCAGCCGGCAGGGGGTCGAGCACACGCGCGAGGATCTTGCGATCCGGGGCACT
>JBIKOF010000070.1:0-7465 GCA_044358205.1 Gammaproteobacteria bacterium
CACGATGCCCATCGCGCCCTCATCGTTGTGCGCGCAGACATAGGTGACGGTGCGCGAGAAGTTGGGGTCTTCAAGCGTCGGCATGGCAATCAGGAACTGGTTGGTCAGGTTGAGGGTGCTCATGGGTCCAGTATGGCCCCGCCCCCGGTCCCGAACAAGGAAGCGCTTACTGGGCCTGAAACGCGTCGCTGTTCAGGAACTTCCACGTGCGTGTGACGTGCAGGATGTCGACCTCGCGACGGATCTCGTCGGGAAAGGGCGCAAAAGGGGACGCCAGTTCCACGATGCGCACAGCCGCCGCATCGAGCACCTTATGGCCCGATGATCGACGCACGATGATCTCCAGCACGCTGCCATCGGGTTTCAGTGCAACGTCGAGCAGGAGCGCCCCGGAGAGCTTTCCCTGCCGTGCGGCATCCGGGTAATTGAGGTTCCCGATGCGCTCCACTTTGGCCCGCCAGGCTTCCATGTAGGCCGCGTACTTGAACTCCTGGGTGGTGGCCGACACATATTTGGTCCGCGGTCTATTGGCGCGATTCTCGAGCTTGTCCTCCAGTTCGGAGTGCCGGCTCGCCATGGCGAAAGAACGCGTAATGAGCTCTTGAGCCGAGGGTGGCATGGGGCTTTCAAGGGGCGGCGTTGGCTCTGTCTCCGCGATGGTCTCCGGTGGCGGTTCGAGGGGCGTGTCTTCCACGGGTTTGGGCTTGGTGAGTTCTGGCTTTGGCTTCAACGCCGGTTTGCGTTCGCGTGTCACCACCGGGCGCGTTTTTGACGGCTGGGTCATGAGTTCGGGCTTGCGCGCGGGTGCAGGAGGCGGCGGCTGTGGAGCCGGTATGGAATGTGTCGGCGCCATGGGCTCCATGGGCAGCGCGGGGGGCATGGGCGCGGTGGTGACTTCGGTGGCATCTGCTTGTCGCGGGGCGGGTGGCGCTGATGGCGCCACGATTTCCCGACCACCCCCGCCGCCCTGGGCGTTGCGGGGCGCGAGCATGTCCGGCTGGTCCGGTGGCGGAGTCGTGGGGGATGTGACCAGTGTGATTTCGAGGTTGGGACTACGCTCCCGCCGGGGCGGCTCCGCGCTGAACTGGATGCCCAAAATGAACATGGCGTGGAGGATGACGGCGAGGCAAAGGGTGAGGCCCAGCCGGTCCTGCGGGTTTACCGGCGCAGGCCCACTGAAGGCACCCGCCGGGCCAGCCGGCATACTCGCGCCCCCCAGCATGAATCAGGCGCGCTCGGCGAGACGTCGCGCGATCGCCTCCATCAGACGGTCCGCGATTGGGATCTGGAACTGGGCTTCGAGTTCGCGCACGCAGGTCGGACTGGTGACGTTGATCTCGGTGAGATAGTCGCCAATGACATCCAGCCCCACGAACAGCAGGCCCCGCGCCCGGAGCTCGGCGCCCACGCGGGTGCAGATTTCACGGTCGCGCGCGGTAAGCGGACGGCCTTCGCCGCGCCCGCCGGCCGCCAGATTCCCGCGCAATTCACCCGCGGGTGGGATGCGCGCCAGCGCGTAAGGCACTGGCTCGCCGTCGATCACCAGCACGCGCTTGTCGCCATCGACAATCTCGGGCAGATATTTCTGCGCCATGCAGAAGCGCGATTCATGCGCGGTGAGGGTTTCGAGGATAACCCCGGTATTCGCATCGCCCTGCTGTACGCGGAATACTGAGGCGCCCCCCATGCCGTCGAGAGGTTTGACCACGATGTCGCCGAACTCCGCCAGAAAGGCACGGATTTCGCTGTAGCGGCGGGCCACCAGGGTGGGTGGGCATACGTCCGAGAACCACGCGGTGAACAGTTTCTCATTGGCGTCCCGCAGGGTTCGCGGATCGTTGACGACCAGACTGCCGGCATGTTGTGCCCGTTCGAGCAGGTAGGTCGCAAAGATATATTCGGTGTCGAACGGCGGGTCCTTGCGCATGAGAATGACGTCCATGCGTCGCAGCTCATCGCTTTCCGGTTCGCCTGTGAACTCGAACCAGTGCTTGTAATCGTCGTACACGCGCAGCGCACGAGAGGTCGCCAGCGCATGTCCATCGCGCAGGGTGAGGTCTGCGAGCTCCATGTAATGAAGCTCCCAGCCACGCTTCTGGGCGGCGAGCATCAGGGCAAGCGTCGTGTCCTTCTTGGGATTGATCCCCGAGATGGGATCCATGATTACGCCGATACGGACCGTCATGTCGCGCTTTTCGCCCGGTTGCCCTGTATGAGGCTAGACCTTAGCATAGCCCGAGCGAAGAACTGAAACGGCACTTGAGCGACGCGCGAACCACGAGTTTTCCTCCCTTGAGCCATCCCAGACCTCTCCGCATTGCAACCCGCGGCAGCCGCCTCGCACTCTGGCAGGCGTATCACGTACGCGATCGCTTGCAAGCACTCAATCCGGGTTTGGCGATTGAGCTCCTCACCATGAAAACCGCGGGTGATCGCATTCTCGATACCCCGCTCGCCAAGATCGGGGGCAAGGGTCTGTTCGTGAAGGAACTCGAGCAGGCGATGCTCGAAGGCACGGCCGACATTGCCGTGCATTCCATGAAGGACGTCCCCGTGGAATTACCCGCGCCGCTGCACATCCCGGTGGTGCTGGAACGCGAAGATCCCCGCGACTGTCTGGTGTCGATAAACCACCCTGCGTTGCAGGCGCTTCCGCAATCGGCGTGTGTGGGAACATCCAGTCTGCGCCGTCGCAGCCAACTGGCCTGTCTGCGCGCCGACCTGCAATTGAATGACTTGCGCGGCAATGTGAACACCCGGCTGGACAAGCTCGAACGGGGCGAATTCCATGCCATCGTCCTAGCGGCAGCCGGGTTACGCCGTTTGGGTTTCGCCGATCGCATCACGCAGTGTTTCGAGGTCGAGGACATGCTGCCCGCCGTGGGGCAGGGCATCATCGGGATCGAATGCCGGCGTGACGACGCTTGGGTCGAGAATCTGCTGGCGCCACTGGAAGATCCGCTGGCTCGCGATGCGCTCTCCGCGGAGCGCGCGCTGAACGCAAGCCTGCAGGGCGGGTGTCAGGTGCCCATCGCGGGGCATGCCAGAATCGAAGGTGACCAGCTCACCCTCGACGGTCTGGTCGCCAGTCTCGACGGCCGCGAACAGATCCGTGGCACGCGACGCGGTGCCAGACGCGATGCCGCTGCCATGGGCGCCGAGCTCGGCCAGTTTCTGCTCGACAATGGCGCGGCTCGCATACTGCGCGACATCGGATTGTTGACTTGAGGCAGAGGGTGCCTGCGGATGGCTGGACCACTTGAGGGATACGTGGTGATGGTAACCCGGCCAGAGGAGCAGGCACGCGGCCTGCTCGATGGCATCGCGGCGCGCGGCGGCCGCAGCGTTTTCGCGCCCATGATCACCATTCAGCCAGCGGGCAGCGCGGAAGACCGTGCGAGGATCCGCGCACTCAAGACTTGGGACATCCTCATCTTCATCAGCAAGAACGCCGCGGATTACGGTGTGCGGCTCATCAAGGCTGAGAAACAATCGCTCGAGGCACGACAGGTGTTTGCAGTGGGGGTTGGCACGGCTGGTCGCCTCCATGATCTTGGCGTGCGTGATGTCACCGCTCCCCGTAGCGAGTTCTCCAGCGAGGGCCTCTTGAAGCTCCCGGGACTTTCCGCGCAGGCGGTCGCCGGGCGTCGGGTGCTGATCGTTCGCGGTGTCGGTGGGCGCGAGCTTCTCGCGCATGCCTTGCAGCAACGGGGCGCGACAGTCGAATACTGTGAAGTGTATGAGCGTCGGGTGCCGGACGCACCGCTCCACGACATTCTGCATAGCCATGGCATTGCAGCGCCTGACATCGTCATCGTGACCAGCCCGGAGGCGCTCGCCAATCTCGCCGAAAAAATTGATCAGGAGAAACTCGAAGCCATGTATGACGTGCCCCTGATGGTGGCCGGGGCACGGACCGCCCAGGAAGCCGATCGACTTGGCTTTTCACTGGAACCAGTCGTGGTCGACAACCCTGGAGATGTGGCCATTCTCGACGCGCTGGTGCGCTGGGCCACCAATGACGCCTGAGCGCGACGCTGCTGCCACGCCGCGACGTGGCGCGGGTCCCATGTTGGCCACAACCGCGCTCGTTGCGGCAATCGCCACAGCTGCCGGCGGCGGATGGTGGTTGTTGCGTATCGATGCCCCGCGCGAGGCGGCGCGCGCAGCGCAAATCGCAGATGCCGACCGCGCGACCACCAGCCTCATCGCCGAACTGCACGCACAGCGTGAAACGATCGAAGAACTGCGTCGGGTACACACGCAGGCTGCAGCGCGGGCTGATTCGCTGGAGGCGGAGTTAGCCCGCGTGGCGGCACGGGCTGACGCGCCGCGCACGCTGGACGAGGACGGGCTGCGTGTCGGCCGTATCGATCACCTCATCCGCAGTGCAGCCTTGTCGCTCACCCTCACGCGTGATGTGGCGGCAGCCCGAACTGCGCTCACGGCCGCGCGCGACAGTCTCGATGAGACATCGCCGCTTGAAAACACGCTGCGCGCTGCGATTGCCCAGATTCTGGCGGAGCTTGACCGCGTCGCCGAGCCTGGGGTGTTGCGCCTGGAAGCCGAATGGGCGAGTGCCCAGACGGGTCTCGATAAATTGCCGGTGCGCGCGGCCGCGCGTGCCGAGGTCCCGCAAACGCCGGTGGATGGCTGGCGCGGTGTGGTGAGTGCCATCTGGCAAGACCTGCTCGGACTGGTTGAGATCCGCCGCGTAGAGGAAGCGGATACTGCCCTGCTCGATCCCGCACGCCACGCCCTGGCGCTGGCGGAGTTGCGCCAGGAGATTGGGCTTCTGCGCGCCGCGCTGGTTCAGCGCGATGCCGCCGCCGTAAGGGCCAGCGTTGCCGTGCTGAGCGCGGGCCTCGACCGCAGCTTCGCACCGGAGGCCCCGGAGGTGCAGGCCCTCAAGGCGCGCCTCGAGACCTTGGAGTCGCTCGACCTCGATCCACGCCTGCCGTCATTGGCGCCCTGCCTCGATCTACTGCCTGCGGTGCATGCCGAAGCCGCAGCCAAGGCGCGCGCGCCGGCCGCCGCTGCGGCACCAATGCCGTCAACGAGCGGTGGCACGGATACGCTACCGCCGCCTGCGACGCCGCGGGACATCATGTGAAACTGCTCTTCGTGTTTCTCGCGGCACTCGCCTTGGCGGTGCTGCTGGGACAGGGTTTGAGCGGCGATCACGGCACGGTGGTCGTGCAGTTGGGCGGCTATCTCCTGCGTGCCCGCCTGAGTGTGGCTGCCGTGCTCGGGCTTGCGGCCGCAGCCGCAGTTTTTTTTCTGGCACGCAATCTATGGCGACTGCTCACCCTGCGTCGGCGTGTCCAGCGATGGCGCGCGCTACGCTCGCAGCGCGCCAGCCAAACGCGACTTGCTGAAGGTGTCCTGGCACTCTCGGCCGGCGACTTTGCAAAAGCAGAGCGCCTTCTGGGCGCCGCTCATGCCTCGCATGCCACCGCTGCCCACTTTCTTGCGGCCGCACAGGCGGCGCAGGCACTCGAAGCACCCGCACGTCGCGACGACTATCTGGCGCGTGCAGCCGCCGCCGCGCCGCGTCAGGCGCTTGCCATCACCCTTCAGCGCGTCGAAATGCAGCTCGCCGCAGGCGAACTTGCGGAGGCTGAGCAAAACCTCAGCGCTCTCGCGCGCCGCCATCAGAATCACCCGCAGGTGCTCGGGCTACAGCACCGGCTTCTCACTGCCCGCGATGCCTGGGACGAGATCCTCGTATTGCTGCCGCGCCTGCGTCGGGCCGGGGTGTATCCCGCGACGCGTCTGGATGCGCTGGAAATCGAATGCGCGGCCCGGCTGATGTCCCGTCCTTGCGCCACCGCGGAGGCGGCGATCGAATTGTGGGAACGTCTGCCGCGCACGGTCCGTCAGCAACCGCAGGTGCTGGAAGTTCATGCTCGGGTCCTGCTCGCGCTGGGCGCCCACACTCGGGTGGAAGAGCTGCTGCGCGGTGCGCTGCGTCAGCGCTGGGAACCGCGGCTCATTGCGCCTTATGGGGAAGTGCAGGCCCCGGCGGCAGCCGTTGCGCTTGCACAGGCCGAGCACTGGGCAAAAGAACACCCGGAGGATCCCACGCTGCTGCTCGCGCTGGGCCGGCTGTGTCTCACCGAAAAACTGTGGGGCAAGGCCCGCAGTTATCTGGAAGCGGCCCTTGCCCGCGCGCCTGGCGCGCTCGCGCACCGCCTGCTGGCGGATACGCTCGATCAGTTGGGCGAGCCGGTCGCGGCGGCCCGCGAGCGAAGGCTGGGGCTCGAACTCGTCACCGGCGCTGCGCGTCCAGCACTCCCGGCACCCTGAGCCTCGCAGTACCCCCTCGCGGGATGCAAAACCCGGGGTCAGCGGGCATAGTGCGCGCATGTCGAAAACCACCGATCCCGCGCTGCTCTACGCGCGCCTTCTCCGCCAGGTGCGTCCGCACCGTGTGCTGTTCCTCGCTTCATTGCTCGGCATGGTCGCGCTGGCTGCCACCGAGTGGATTCTGCCCGCGTTACTGCGCCACCTCGTCGACGAGGAATTCGGCAAGACCGCCGACCACTACTCGCTGCTGATTCCTGCGGCGCTGGTCATCCTGTTCCTCACGCGCGGCGCCATGAGTTATGTCGCCACCGTGGGCTTGAGCTGGGTGGCACATCGGGTGGTGATGGATCTGCGCGGCGCCATGTTCCGCAATCTCGTCGCCTTGCCTTCGCGCTATTTCGACGAACGCGCCTCGGGCGAGATTCTTTCGCGGTTCACCTTCGATGTTACCCAGGTTGCGCAGGCCACCACCCACTGCCTCACGGTGTTCGTGAAGGACAGCGTGGTGATCACCGCACTGCTCGGCTACATGGTTTACATCAACTGGCGGCTGACGGTGTTCATGGTGGTGCTCGGTCCACCGATTGGCTGGATCATCCGCAAGGTCTCCTCGCGTCTACGCGATGCGAGTCGTCGCCTGCAGGGTTCTATCGGTCGGCTCAACGCGGTGCTCGAGGAAGCACTCAACGGACACCGTGATATCAAGATCTATGGCGGCCAGGACTACGAAACTTCGCGCTTCGACCGCGCCATCAACGCTGCTCGCCAGCTCAACATGAAGGTCATCGGCACCAATGCCGCCACCGAGCCTGTGGTACAGGCGCTCATCGCGCTGGGTGTCGGCCTGATGATGGTGCTGGCGCTACGCGAGGCAGCCGAGGGTGTTATGACGCGTGGTGACTTCGTGTCCTTCGTCACTGCGACGGCCATGCTTCTGCCCCCGGTGAAGCGCATCACCAGCATGAACGAATATCTCCAGCGCGGGCTCGCCGCCGCCGAAAGCATCTTTGGCCTCATCGATGAACACCCCGAGGCGGAGGGTGGCCGTTCGCCCGGTGAGATCAGGGGTACGCTCGAGTTCCGCCGGGTGCGCGCGGCCTATGGCGAGAAGACTGTGCTGCACGATTTGGATTTGGTTATCCAAGCCGGGGAATCT
>JBIKOF010000071.1:0-7464 GCA_044358205.1 Gammaproteobacteria bacterium
GGAACGCTTCAGACCACGCGAGGTGAATGTTCAGAACCACCGACGCGGCACTTGGGTGGCCTCTCTGGGTGCCCAGCGCGTAGCCTGAGTCTATCCGCCCCCGCCCCGGCGCCATTTCCCGGCGCCGTCTCCCCCGCAGACTTCCCCCGGATGCTCACCGCTCCGGGGGATGGCGCTAATCCCTCTCTCGCACTCAGCGCCCCTGACGAAGGGCCGCTATCCGCGCCTCCAGAGGAGGATGCGACAGGAACAACGAGCCAAACGCACCCAACTTCTTTCCACTGATTCCGAAAGCCGACATCTGGGCCGGGAGGTCATGCGGCTCCTGCACTGCGCGCAAGCGCTCCAGCGCCGAGATCATCTTCTCCCGCCCCGCCAGCGCGGCGCCGCCAGCATCCGCACGAAACTCCCTCTGGCGCGAGAACCAGAGCACCACGACGCTGGCGAGAATGCCGAACACTATCTGCGCAACCATACTGGTGATGAAGTAGGCGGGGCCGTAGCCACCCTCGTCTTGGCCGCGTGACATGGATCTGTCCACCACGTGGCCGACGATCCGGGAGAGGAACACCACGAAGGTATTCACGATGCCCTGAATGAGCGTCAGGGTGACCATGTCTCCGTTTGCCACGTGGCTCACTTCGTGGGCGAGCACAGCCTCGACCTCGTCCTGACTCATCTGCCGCAGGAGGCCCGTACTTACCGCCACCAGCGCGCTGTCGCGCCGAGCGCCCGTGGCGAAGGCGTTAGGTTCACCGGCCTCGAAAATTGCAACGTCCGGCATTCCAATCCCGGCCTGCTCAGCCTGCTTGCGGACGGTCTCAACTAACCAGCGCTCCGTGGCATTGGCAGGCTCCTCGATGACCCGGGCGCCCATCATGCGGATGGCGCTCCACTTGGACATGGCAAGGGAAATCAGCGAACCGGTAAAACCAATGATGGCCGACATCAGCAGCAGCGCCGACAAATCCAGCCCGCCGCGCCCGGTCTGGAGGCTCATCTGGTCGAGCCCGAGCAGCTTGAATATGACGCTGATCGTCGCCAATACGGCGAGGTTGGTGAGAAGGAAAAGGCCGATACGTTTCATGCGCTGAACTCCGTGGAGCGAATCTCGAGATGTCACTTGGACATGGGGACGATAGTCCGCGTTTCAATGGCGCGCAAAAAAAAACCGAACAGCCCCCAAGCTGGGGAACTGTCCGGTTTTTGGCGCCCGGCTCAGGCCGCGGCGGAGGCTTTCTTCGGTCCCTGCTCGCGCGTCCATGTACGCAACACAGGCATGACTTCCTTCGCAAACAGCCGCGAGCTGCGCTCGGCGACCTCGTAGGGAATGCCTGCGAAACGGAATGCGCACAGCTCGCCGAAAGCCCCGAAGAAGTTCCAGCGATCTTCCAGCTTGCGCAGAATCTGGTCCGGGGTTCCCCACACCTGCTGTTCCACATAGGCCTTGGCTACGCCTTCCTTGCCCGCGGCCCGCATCATGTCCACTGCATCACCGTAGGCCTTGTAGCCTTTCAGATCCTTGTAGTGTTCTCCCATCATTTCGTAGTGGTGGAGCACCGACAGGCAGTAACCAGCGACGTACTTCTCAGCATTTTCACGGGCGCGACGCGCATCGGTATCGCAGACGATCATGTCGGTCAGCAGCGGCGGCAAGGGATCGCGTCCGTGGTGCTGGCGGAAAGTCACCGCGTACGCATCGCACTCCGTCTTCTGGACTTCAGCCGGCTTGTAATTGAAAGCCATCATCTGGGCACCCAACTTGGCCGCTTCCTGACCGGACTCAGGACTCATGGCCACCTGTACGATGCGGTCTTTCCAGGTGCGGGTGGGGGCCGGACGCAGGGGCGCCTTGGGCTGCTTGATGTACTTGCCCTGATGCTCCGGAAACCAGCCTGTTTCAAGCGCTTCGAGAATGAGCGGCGCGCTTTCATCGAAGCGCTCGCGGGATTCCTCCATGGAGATGCCGAACTGGTCGAACTCTTTGCGCGCCAGGCCGCGACCGAATCCGAAGATCGCGCGTCCGCCCGACAGCAGATCGAGCAGTGCCGCTTTCTCGGCCACCCGCAGCGGTTGCAGATTCCAGGGCAGGATGCACGCGCCGGTGCAGAGGCGGATGTTGCGGGTCTTCGCCGCAAGATTGGCCAAATAGACGAAATTGTCCGGGCAGAACGAGTAGTCCTCGAAATGATGCTCGACAGTCCAGACGTGGTCATAGCCAAGTTCGTCAGCGAGGATCGCAAGATTGGTTTCTTCTTCGTAGACCTCGGCATCGGAGATGTTCTCGTAGCCGAAGCTCTGCATGATTTGTAGGACGCCTACTTCCATGACTCTCACCTCTATGATCTTGTCGTGACTGGGAAGTCCCGGGCAGGGACCGAAGCACACCGATGGAACGAGCGTGCGGTTGCAGCCGAGTGTAACCCCGCCTTGCATCGATCTGAACCCGCGTTTCTGTGGGAATTTTCCGCTACTTCAAGACGTTGCGCCGCAACATCCAATCTTCCGGACACGGGACGCGGGCCTCCAGCCCCGGGCTTGGCTATCATCCGGGCGAATAATGAAGACGAGTCTCCGAGGATCCGCATGACAGAACCTGCCGCTTTCCAGATCACCGTGCCGCCTGCGTGGCTGGACTACAACAACCACATGAATGTGGCGTACTACTCACTTGCTTTCGATGAAGCAGGCGAAGCCTTCGTGCGTACCTTTGGCATGGGAGAGGATTACACCCGGCAAACGCAGAACAGCTGGATGGTGCTCGAGGCGCACCTCACCTACCAGAACGAGGCGCGGCTCGGCGATAGTCTGAGGATCGAGACCCGGGTTCTGGATTCAAGCCCCAAGCTGGCGCATCTCTACCAGGAAATGTTTCGGGACGAGGAACTGCTCGCGACCCAGGAACAACTGGTGCTGCATGTGAGTCTCGAAACCCGACGGGCCGCGCCTTTCCCACCGGAGATCCTGTCGAGCCTGACCGCCATTCAAGCTTCGCACGCACAACTGCCGGCTCCCGCACACGCGGGGCGCCGGATTGCCATTCGGCGCTGATCTCGACGGAGCCCCCATATGAACCAATTCAAGGACAACATCGCCATCATCACCGGTGCAGGCTCCGGCATCGGGGCCGCACTTGCACACGCATTGGGCCGGGCGGGCGCCTGCGTCATATGCACGGATCGAGACGCGGCCACGGCTACCCGGACCGCTCAGGACATTCGCGGCGCCGGGGGACGCGCGTCGGCACAGGCCCTGGACGTCACCGATGCCGAACAGGTAGAGGCACTGGTTCAGAAAGTGGTGGCCGAGCATGGGAGACTTGACCTGATGTTCAATAACGCAGGAATCTCGGTTGCCGGAGAGGCACGCGATCTGGATATGGCGCACTGGCGTTCGGTGCTGGACGTCAACCTCATGGGCGTCGTGCACGGTGTCCATGCGGGATACCGGCAGATGGTCCGTCAGGGTCACGGGCATATTATCAACATCGCCTCGCTGGCCGGCCTCATCCCTTTTCCGACCAATGTGCCCTACGCCACCAGCAAGCATGCCGTGGTGGGCCTGTCGCTCTCACTGCGTGCCGAAGGCGCCGATCTCGGGGTGAAGGTGAGTGCGGTCTGTCCGGGCTTCATTCAGACCGGGATATTCACGGCAACCCCCTTCGTGAAAGTCGATCGGGAACGGGCCATGCGCAACCTTCCGTTCACACCCCTGCCGAGCGCCCGTGCTGCGGATGAAATTCTGCGCGGTGTCAGCCGCAACGATGCCCTTATTGTATTTCCGCGCTATGCACGCTGGATCTGGCGGTTGCATCGACTCGCGGCCGGGCTGCTCAATCCTTTTCATCTGAAAGGCATCCGGGACATGCGGAAATTCAGATTAGGCGATGACTGAAACCCGGGGCGAGACTCAGGAACGAGGTGCCGCTCCCGCAAGCATCTCCAGATCAGCCAGTTCGGCGGCGGCGAATCCAGCGCGGATGCGGGCGGGGTGATTGAATGGCGGTTGCGGCGAGCGGACACCGAACTGGCGACACAGGTCGATGAAGGTGTCTTCCGGTGAAAGACCGGCGCGTGAGCACAGGAAGCCATACCAGCGATTACCAATTGCGACATGGCCCACCTCATCGCGGAGGATGATTTCCAGTATCTGGGCAGATTCTTCATCGCCGACTGCCCGCAAGCGGGCCTGCAATCCCGGGGTCACATCGAGCCCGCGAGCTTCAAGGATGCGTGGCACGAGCGCCATGCGCGCCAGCGGGTCGTGGCGAGTCTTTGCAGCAGCTTCCCAAAGCCCGTCGTGCGCGGGCAACGCCCCATAGAAACTCCCCAGGTCCGCGAGGCGCGCCGCAAGTAGTTCGAAGTGGCTTGCCTCCTCGGCGGCCACGTTCAGCCAATCGGTGTAAAAGGCAGCGGGTAATCCCGAAAACCGGACCAGCGCATCGAGCGCGAGGTTGATCGCATTGAATTCGATATGCGCGATCGCGTGCAGGAGTGCAGCGCGCCCCTCGGGTGTGCCGATGCGCCGACGGGGGACACGGGCTGGATGAACGAGCTCCGGCCGCGCGGGCCGCCCGGGAACCGCCGGGGCAACGAGACTGCAATCGAGGTCGAGCGTGAGCGCTCCGCGCGCCTGCATAGCGGCCAAGGCGTGAGTGCCGGCGCACTTGGTGCCTGGGTCAGCCTCGCGCAGAACCGTAAGAGCCGCGCTCCTCAGTTCCTGAAGAGAAGTTTCCATGACTGAGGGAAGAACAGATCCGGCCATCGGTCAGCAGGGTATCCGGGGGCAGGGACCCTGACGGCGCCGAACGATGGAGACGCCGCCAAGGCCTGTCAATTTCCCCGCGTGCTATTGCCTCACGAAGCCCGGATAGCCTTGATCGGCCAGATCTTCGCAGTGCTGCTTATAGCGCCCCACGCCCCCGATGTAGGACAGCAGACGACGCGGCTTGCCATCGACATTGGAGCCCATGTACCAGGAGTTGGTCTTGGTGACGAGGGTCGCATTGGCGATTTCATCATGGTGGGACACCCACTCGTCCTGCACCTCCTGCGACGCCTCGATCTGCTTTTGTCCCTGCGCCTCGAGCGCGCCAATGCAGCGGCTGATCCACTCGGTCTGCTGTTGGAGGCAAGTGGTCATGTTGCACAGCGCCGCTGACGGCGCGAGCGGAGCACCCGTCGTGAACATGTTGGGGTAACCGTGCACCATCAGCCCCATCGCGGTCCGGATGTCACGTCCCCACTCCTCTCGAAGCGAGCGTCCACCGCGACCGCGGATATCAATGCGCGTGAGGGCGCCTGAACCCGCGTCGAAGCCCGTCGCCAGAATGATCACATCGAGCGCATGCTCAGTGCCGTCGGCCAGACGGATCCCATCGGGCGTCACGCATTCAATCGGATTGTCCTTGACGCTTACCGCCTCGACATTGGGCCGGTGGTAGACCTCGAGATAACCGCTCTCCAGCGGAACCCGATGCGTTCCAAACCCGTAGTCGGTCGGGATGAGCATGTCGCACAGCTGCGGATCCTTCAGCCGTTCGCGCATCTTTTCGCGCACGAACTCGGAGATTTCCTCGCTCACTTCCGGATCGGTGAAAAGCTCGGGGCTGGTCGCGAGCCACAGCTTGAGCGAACCAAAGCGCCAGTTGTCCTCGAGGATTTCGCGTCGCCGCGCCGCGGTCATTTCTTTCCACGGGCCGTGTTCGAAGTCGTACTCGAAGCCGGAGAAGGTATTCGGCAGGGTGTCACGCAGTTCCTCGAAACGCGCCTTGTAGGCAGCTGCCTCGGCAGGCCCGTAGGTCGGGTTGTCCATGGGCGAGATGTACTGCGGAGTGCGCACAAAAACCTTGAGATGACCGACGTTCGGAGCAATGGTCTGGATAACCTGAATCCCGGTTGCACCGATACCAATGACGCCCACGCGCTTGTCGGAGAAATCCAGCGTTTCCCGCGGCCAGCGTCCGGTATGGAACAGCCGTCCCTTGAACGAGGACTGGCCCGGGAACATGTTCTCCAGGGGGGCTGAGAGCATGCCGCAACAGGTGATGAAGTAGCGCGTATCGATGACCTGCCCGGCGGTGGTGGTGAGGGTCCAGCGACCGCGTGACTCGTCGTACTTTGCCGAAGCAATCGTGGTGCTGAACTGGATGTCACGGCGCAGGTCGAGGCGGTCGGCGACGTAGTTCATCCAGCGCTCGATTTCTGGCTGTCCCGGGAAACGCGAACTCCAAGACCAATCCTTGTAGAGCGCCTCGTCGAACAGATACTGATAAATGTAAGACTCCGAATCGAACTTGGCGCCTGGATAACGGTTCCAGTACCAAGTGCCGCCCACGTTGGTTGCGGTATCGAAAGCCTTCACTTTCAGGCCTTGTTTGCGCAGCTGGTGGAGCTGATAGAGCCCCGCCACGCCGGCCCCGATGACGGCGGCATCCAGCGTGATCATCGAAGGGGCGCCGGTTGCGCCCGATTGAGCATCAGTCATGGTCATCTCCTCACGGCTTAACTGTCGTCCGATCGTCGGCGCGGGTAGCAGTCCCGCAGGGCTGACCGGAACGGAGCGAAATCAACACACTCTCGAGCCACAAGCTATTCTGGCTCGTCCCCACAGGCGTCTTGAACGTCTTGCGAAGTCCTATTCTAGACAATGCGCATGCGGGGCGGGTCAGGGGGTGACCGCGACAGCGGCCTCCCGTGCCCCGCCGGCAAGACCGGGGACCCCTAGTGTATCCCGAAGCCAAACGGCGTCAGCCAGGGGTCCCTGAAAATAACGGGCGACAGCCCCATCCCCAGACTGGGCTGCCTGATGGTGGGCATCGAAGACCAGCGCAATACCAAAGGCGACGAGCTCGGGTTGGTCGAGGTGGACCATATGTCCGCTGGCACGGGCAACGAGGTGCGCCGCCCTGCCACTCTGCGCCGCCAGTTCGCGCTGCAGGGACAGCCACAATGCCTCGAGAGAGTCTCCCTGTGGCGTGGCCGGCCAACTGTGGCGCCCACGCGAGATCACCAGCAGCGGAACTTGGGGCAGCGCCGGCGCCATGCGCACCGCGCGCGTGCTGTCCCGGAATCCCAGCAGCTCCTGGGCGAGCGCGCGCCGTGGTCGCCAATGATCCGACTGATAGAAGGCGAGTCTCTGCGCGTCCGCATCCAGCCGCGGGTGGGGTGGCGGGGGTTCCCGGAACTGGACCAGTCCATGACTGGACGAAGGGGCAATCCTGACCCGGTAGGGAGGTGCGAGGAAACGCTCGATCTGCTCTGGGTGGGACGCGTCCACCAGCACGAGGCCTGCGACATCTTCGGGGAAGTAGCGCGCAAAGCACTGGGCATTGAGGCCGCCAAAAGAATGCCCGACCAGAACAAAGGGGCCGCGTCTACCCGACGCTGCGAGCAGGGTATGGAGTTCGCGGGCTTCCCGTGGGCTGGTCCGAGGCTGACGGACGCGTCCCACCCAGAGCAGATC
>JBIKOF010000072.1:0-7454 GCA_044358205.1 Gammaproteobacteria bacterium
TGGATACCGGGCTCGTGGTCGATGAATCGGATGCCTTGCTTCTGGTGCGCCAGACCCAGCGCGATGCGCACTTCTGGGGCTTCGAGTTCGAGTCACGCTTCATGGTGTTCGAGGATCGGCGAGGGCGCCTCGACTGGCGGCTCTGGAGTGACTACGTCGAGGGACGACTGTCCGGTGGGGACACCGTACCGCGCCTGCCGCCGCTGCGCTTCGGCACAGGGCTCGCGTGGTCTCGTGACGCATGGACGACCGAGCTGCGGCTGACCCGGGTGACCGATCAGGACGATACCTCGGCGTTGGAGTTGCCCACCAATGGTTACACCCTGCTGGACGTGCATGCGGAATACACCGTGCCACTCCCGGGTGACCGGGCGCTCGTGTTCTTCGCGCGTGGGAACAACCTGCTCGATGAGGAAGTCCGGCGGCATACCAGCTTCCTGAAAGAGCAGGCGCCTCAACCCGGTGCCAGCGGCTTGTTCGGATTCCGCTGCCTGTTCTGAGCGGGGCGTACCCAAGAAGGAGGGAGTTGCCGCAGGAGTAGCCTGGCTTCGTCGCCGGTTATGAGCGAGGCGTACCCAAGGGACGGGGTCATCCGGGATAATCGTCTCCACCCGCAGGTGGAGACGCAGCCCATGACCCCGACCTATCCCTCACTCGATGCGCTGCGCGCGCGAGCCAGCATCAAATGGCGGTTTTATCCAGAGGAGGTGATTCCCTGCTGGATTGCCGACATGGATTTCGATATCGCACCGCCGATCAAGGCGGCCATGGACGCGCTCATCGCCCGCGGCGAACTTGGGTATCCGCAGGCTTACGCACAGGCCGGTCTGGACGAGATCTTCTGCCGCCGACTGGCCGCCCGATATGAGTGGCAGGTCAATCCCGGGCAGGTGCAGTTTTTCAGCGATGTGGTGCAAACCATCTATCTCGCGCTGCTGACCTTGAGCGAGCCGGGCGACGGGGTGCTGTTCCAGACACCCATCTACCCCCCGTTTTTCTCTGCGGTTGCGGAAACCGGGCGACGCGCTGATACCTGTGCCCTGCGCTGGACAGACGCAGGCTATCGCATCGACTTCGAGACACTCGAACGCAGCATCGATGCGCGGACGCGCATTCTCCTGCTCTGTCATCCGCACAACCCCACCGGTCGTGCCTTCACGCGAGAAGAACTGGAAGGTCTGGCAGCGCTCGTGCTCCGCCACGACCTGCGCGTCATCTCGGATGAAATTCATGCGGATCTCATGCTGACGCCCCGCGCGCACATTCCCTTTGCCTCGCTGTCACCGGAGATCGCAGCGCGTACGCTTACGCTGACCTCGCCTAGCAAGCCCTTCAACATCGCGGGTCTGTGTCTGGCAGTCGGGATCTTTGGCAGCTCAGCATTGGCGCAGGCTTTTGCGAAGCTCCCCGAGCATGTGCGGGGTGGACGCAGCGCACTTGGTATGGCAGCGGCACGCGCGGCGTGGACGGAGGGCGATGCCTGGCTCGAAGGGACGCTTGCGCTGCTCAGGCGCAATCGGGATCGCATCGTGGAATTCGTGGCGACCCGTTGGCCAGGCGTGCGGCATGTGGCGCCGGAGGCGACCTATCTTGCGTGGCTGGATTTCCGTGCGCTTGGTCTGGACATGGAGCCGCAGAAATTCTTTCTCACTCAGGCCAAGGTCGGGCTCTCGGAAGGTCCTGCCTTTGGCGAGGAAGGGAAGGGCTGGGTGCGCCTGAACTTCGCGACCTCGCCCGAGGTTCTCGAGGAAATCCTGCAGCGCATGGACCGCGCGCTCGCCGCGCGCTGAAGCGCGGCTCGTTGGTGGCGCCTCGGTAGCTACATCCGGCCAGCGCCGCGCCGCCGGCTCCTGCCTGTCAGTGCTGCCAGGTCCAGCGTAGCAGGGCGTCGCCCAGGGCGCGGCCCGCGGGGCTTGGTCCGTTCAGAAAGAAAGACACCGCATAAACCCGGCCACTGCGCGCACGCACATAGCCAGATACGGCAGAGACCTTGTCGATATAGCCACTCTTCAGATGCATCCAGCCGCGCTCCGGGGGCTGCGTGAGCCGTTTGCGCAGCGTGCCATCCACGCCGACGATGGATAGCGAGGCCAGAAACTCGGGCATGTATCGGCTATGCCAGGCGTGACGGAGCAAGGCGCTCATGCTGGCGGCGGAGACGCGTGAATGGCGGGACAAGCCGGAGCCGTTCTCGAGCACAAGGCCGTCGGCGGGCAGACTGTGGGTGCGGAAATAAGCGTGTACAGCCGCCTCTGCGCGTGCCGCAGAAAGACCGCGGGCCCCGGCATCTGCGCCGATGGTAAGAAACACCGCGTCCGCCATCGGATTGTTGCTCCACTTGTTGAGCGGACGGATGATCTCCGCGAGCGTCGCCGACTCGCCGACCAGCAATGGCGGATGACCTGGCGGTCGCACCGCGCTGCGCACTTCACCGGCGAACTCTCCGCCCCATTGCGTCCATAAGCGTTTGAACAGGGCATGCGCATAGGTCTCGGGTGTGAGATAGCTCCGAAGCAGCGCTTGCCTCCCACAGGCCAGCGGATAACTTCCCTCCACCACAAGATGGTCCGCGCGCACGGGCTCCGGGACCTCGATCTGCACGCTCGCCTCGATGCCCCGGCACGCGTCGCGCGTCACGCGGAGACGGTTTTCAATGGCGAACCCCGGCAGGACCGGGATGGTGCGGATGTCTACCCGATCAGCGGCAGGCACGAACTCGAGGGTAATCGCCTTGAAGTTAACCAGAAGCGCATGGGGCATCACGTTGTAGAGACGCCAGGGTTGTCCGTCGAAATCGCCTGCGCTGCGGGATGGTGAGGCGAAGCGACTGCCATCGATGAGCAGATCGCCGGTAATGCGGTGAACGCCCCGCGCACGCAACTGGCCAAGAAGAGTCCAGAAGCGTTCCTCCGTCAGCCAGGGATCACCGCCGCCATGGATGAGCAGGTCGCCTTCCAAGGTGCCATTCGTAATCTTGCCCAGTGCATGTAACTCGGTGCGCCAAACATGGCTTGGGCCCAGCGTGTCGAGTGCCACGAAGGTCGTGATGAGCTTGGCGGTGGACGCCGGATTACGCGGTATCCGTGGATTGAGCTGATATAGCGGCGTCTTGGCATCGACAGCCTGTACGACGGCGCTCAGGCTCTCCAGCGGGGTGTGATAGCGCGCTGCCAGCGCGCGCAGGGGATCTGCGCTGGAGTCTGCGGCTCGCGCGGGATTGCCCGCAGCCGACAGCCCTAAAAGACTGCAGACTGCCGCGCACAGTAGAAGCCTCGCGCGTCGATCAGGCCCGACGCGTGAGCCATGGCCCCAGTCTTTGCTCAGATGACACCCTGCGCCTTGAGGGCGGCAATCTCTTCCACGCCGAGTCCCAGCACCGAGGAATATACCTCGTCGTTATGGGCACCCAGCATCGCGCCTGGCCAGTCGGTTTGTCCGGGCGTCTCGGCGAGGCGCGGAATGATGGCCGGGATCTTCAAGGGGCCGGATTGGGTCTGCACCTCTTCAAACAGACCACGCGCCTGATACTGCGGATCGGCGAACATATCGACCACGCTGTAGATGGGGCCTGAGGCCACGCCAGCCGCTTCCAGCCGCGCCAGCACCTCGGCCTGCGGCATGGACGACGTCCACTGCGAGATGAGGGCTTCAAGCGTGGCCTGATTCTCCACGCGATTGTTGTTCTCGCGGAAGCGCGGGTCCTGTGCCAGATCGGGCTGCCCCATCAATTCGCACAAGCGCTGAAACATCCCGTTGGTATTCGCGCCAATGATGATGGTCTTGCCGTCCTGGGTGGGATAGTTGTTCGAGGGCACGATGCCGGTGATCGCCGAGCCCGACGGTTCGCGCACCACCCCAGCCCCATCGTACTCCGGCACCACCGCTTCCATGAGGTTGTAGATGGATTCGAAGATGGAGACATCGACCACCTGGCCGGCACCGCCGGTGGCGCGATCGCGCCCGATGTACGCAAGCAGAATGCCGAGCGCGGCATGAATACCGGACAAGGTGTCACCAATGCTGAGGTTTGGACGCACCGACGGTTCGCCGGGGAAACCGTTGACGTAACGGAACCCCCCGAAGCCCTCGCAGACCGAGGCGAAACCCGGGCGGGGAGCATAAGGACCGGTCTGGCCATAGCCGGAGATCCGCGTATAGATGAGCCCCGGGTTGCTGGCCTTGAAATCTTCCGGCCCGAGTTGCCATTTCTCCATGGTGCCCGGACGGAAGTTTTCGATGAAGACATCGGACTTGTCGATGAGCTGGCGCATCAGGCGACGACCTTCGTCGGTGCGCAAATCCAGGGTGACGCACTTCTTGTTGCGCGCGAGGCTGTACCACCACAACGATGTGCCGTCCTTCACCACCCGCCAGCGCCGGATGGGGTCGCCCCCTTCAGGGGGTTCAACCTTGATCACCTCGGCACCGAAGTAACCCAGGATGGTGGCGGCGAAAGGGCCGGCGAGCAGCTGGCCGGACTCGATCACGCGCAGACCGTCGAGTGGACGTGGCGTGCGGGGCGGGGTGGACATGGTGACGTGACCTCGGCAGCGGAAAACAGGCGCGTATTGTGCGGGCCGAGTGGGATGGCTTCAATTGATCGGAGTGCCACCCACCTGCGCAGTGCGCAGCGCGTAGTCGACCGCAATGCCGACGAAGATGACGAGGCCCGCCCATTGGTTATTGAGGAAGGCTTTAAGGCACGCTGTCGGCTCGCGCTGGCGGATGAGCCACTGCTGGTACCCGAAGAGCGCGGTGGCACAGGCGAGCCCAAGACCATAGGCGAAGCCAAGTCCGGCCTGACGTCCGATCAGTAGCAAGTCCAGCAGCATCAGGCCCTGCGCCAACGCGATGAATGGACGGTCGAGATCGCCCAGCAGAACAGCCGTGGAGCGGATCCCGATACGCAGGTCGTCCTCGCGATCGGTCATCGCATACTCGGTATCGTAAACGAGCACCCACAGCACGACCGCGCAAAACACGAGCCATGCCAGCGGGGGTAATTCACCGGATACGGCGGTGAAGGCCATTGGTACCGCCCAGCCGAAGGCGGCGCCCAGAAACACCTGCGGCAGATGGGTATGACGCTTCATGAAGGGATAGATCATTGCCAGCCCGATCGCAGCGAGCGACAGCAGAATGGTGGGGAGATTCAGGGTGAAGACCAGTGCCGCAGACAGTGCAACGAGGACTCCGAAGAGCGCCAGCGCTTCGCGCTCGCTGATGGCGTGCGTGACGAGCGGGCGTTCGCGGGTGCGGGTGACGTGTCCATCGAAATGCCGGTCGGCATAGTCGTTGATGACGCAACCTGCGGAGCGCATGAGCACGGTCCCGAGGAGGAAGACGCCCAGCACCCAGGAATCAGGCAAGCCATCACTTGCCAGCCACAGGGCCCACAGGGCGGGCCATAGCAGCAGCAGAATGCCGATGGGCCGGTGCAAGCGCATGAGGCGTGCGAAATCGCCCCAGCGACGTCGCGCAAAAGGCGCTCTGCGGGCGGCGGCGTTCATACCTTGGCGTAATCGAGCCGCTGGTGCATCCAGCGCCTGATGAGGGTATCGGCGAGATCGGGTGACTCGGCGAGGATCTGATCGGCAAGGCTGCGCACAGTAGGCAACAGGTCGCGGTCGCGACTCAGATCTGCAATCCGGAAACTCGCAGCCCCGGTCTGCCGGGTTCCGAGCACTTCTCCTGGTCCGCGCAGCATGAGGTCCTTTTCGGCAATCACGAAGCCATCGGTGGTATCCCGCATCGTCTGCAGGCGGGCGCGCGCAGTGTCACCCAGTGGCCCTTTGTAGAGCAAGATACACACGGAGTGCGTCTCGCCGCGTCCCACGCGACCACGCAACTGATGGAGTTGGGAGAGCCCGAGGCGCTCTGCATTCTCGATGATCATCAGGCTTGCATTGGGAACGTCCACCCCGACTTCGATGACGGTAGTCGCTACCAGCAAATCAATCTCATGACTGAGGAATGCGTGCATGACCGCGCTTTTTTCCTGCTCCTTCAGCCGACCATGCACGAGCCCGATGCGCAGATGCGGCAGACTCTCGCGGAGCTGCTCGGCAGTATCCGTTGCGGCTTGTGAATCAAGTACATCGGATTCCTCGATCAGTGGACACACCCAGTAGGCCTGACGTCCGGCAGCGCAGGCTTCGGCGATGCGCGTAACGACGTCCTCGCGGCGACTTTCCGCAAGCACCCGGGTCGCGATGGGTGTACGTCCGGGCGGCAGCTCGTCGAGCAGCGAGACATCGAGATCCGCATAGGCTGTCATGGCGAGCGTGCGCGGAATGGGCGTGGCGGTCATGATGAGCTGGTGCGGTCGCAGATTCCCGCGCGCACCTTTCTCCAGCAGCGCCAGACGCTGATCGACCCCGAACCGATGCTGTTCGTCCACGATCACCAGACCAAGACGCGCGAAACGTACATTGTCCTGAAACAGCGCATGGGTGCCGATGACCACACAGGGTGTGCGATCTTCGAGCCGGGCCTGCAGGCGACGGCGCACTGCCGCGGTGAGCCGCCCGGTCAGTGATAGCACCTCTACATCGCAGGGCGTGAACCAGCGTTTGAAAGTTCGCTCGTGCTGTTCGGCGAGCAGTTCCGTGGGCGCCATCAGGGCGACCTGATAACCACCCGCCAGTGCATGGCTTGCCGCCATCGCCGCCACGGCGGTTTTGCCGGCACCGACATCCCCCTGCAACAGTCGCAGCATCGGTAGGGGGCGCGCGAGATCCTCGCGGATTTCCTTAATCACACGCTGCTGGGCTTGGGTGAGCGTGAAACCGAAGGCCGTCAGCAAACTTGCTTGCAGCGGAGAGGAACCGCCAAAGCGCGGCGCTGTCCGGCGACGCGTCGCCTGGCGCAATTTACGCAGGCTGATCTGGTGCGCAAGCAGCTCTTCGATCGCAAGTCGCACCTGAGCCGGATGGGTGCCATCCCAGAGCGGCTCCAGCGGCATCGCAGGGGGGGGACGGTGCACCAGACTCAGGGCTGCATGCAGCGGCGGCAGGCGCAGTTCCGGGGGGAAAGCGGCGGCGAGCACATCATCGAGCGGTTGGCTATCACCGGGTGTCTTGCGTAAGACATCGAGCGCCTGCTGCACCAGTTTGCGCAGGGCAATCTGGTGCAGGCCTTCGGTTGCGGGGTAGACCGGGGTCAGCGCCGATTCAATCGGCAGGGAGACGCTATCCTCGAGTACGCGGCATTCGGGGTGCACCATTTCGAGCTGCTGCGCGCCGCGCCGGACTTCCCCAAAACAACGCACGCGACGGCCCGGCGCCAGACGCAGTTGTTGCTCCCGATTGAAGTAGAAAAACCTGAGCGCGAGCTCTGCGTCTTCGTCTTCGATACGCACGAGCAGCGAGCGCCGACGCCCGAACTGCACCTGACTCGACAGCACCGTGCCCTCGACCACGCCTTCCATGCGGGGAAAGATTTGTCGCAGCGGC
>JBIKOF010000073.1:0-7388 GCA_044358205.1 Gammaproteobacteria bacterium
ATCGGGAAGATGGGGCTTGGCCAGGTACTCCTGGCTCTGCATTTCGACCAGCCGGCTTGCGGTCCGACGGAAAGCAGCGGTCAGCCGCGCGCCTCGGTAGAGTTCAGCGGGCGAGGCGGCTGCGCTGAGCAGCAGGTTGACGCCACGGTCATAGAACTCGTCCACGAGATTGATGAAACGCCGGGCCGCATCCGCGGATTCCTCGCCGAAGACAGGAACACCGGACAGGAGCACCGTATGGTGACAACAGGCGATCTCTATGTAGTCGAGCGTCCCGCGCGGACCCTCGCAAAGATCGGCGAATTCAAACCACACGGCACCGTCAGCTTGGGCGCGCACCGGAATCTCGCGCCCCTCCACCACAAGTGAAGAGGCCGCCAGCGGGGCGCTCCGTGTCAGTCCATGCCAGCATTCGGTAAGGGCCGCCTCGGCAACTTCATCCGCAGGCGTGTAATACGTTGCGGCGCGGGTCAGGGCGCGCCACCGGTAATCGACCCCTCCGCCGAACTCCACCACCTCCAGGTGCTGTTTGATCAGCGCTATTGCCGGTAAAAAGCGCTCGCGCTGCAGACCACCGCGATAGAGGTCATCGGGCGCTTCGTTGGACGTGGTGACCAGGGTGACTCCACGGGCGAAGAGCGCCGAAAGCAGCTGCCCAAGCAGCATGGCGTCGGTGATGTCGACCACATGGAATTCATCGAGACACAGCAGGCGCATGTCACGGGACCAGCCCTCGGCAATCTGGCGCAGGGGATCCTGGGCGCCCCGCAACTGGCGCAACCTGGCGTGTACATCACGCATGAAGCTGTGGAAGTGCACACGGACCCGCAAAGATTCAGGGAGGCTGGCGCAGAAGGTGTCGACAACGAACGTCTTGCCGCGACCGACACCGCCCCAGAGATAAAGACCTCGCGGCGCGGGGCTCGTCCCACCCAGTCGTGCTCGCAGCCAGCCGAGAGGCCCTGTGCCCGCCTGCGTCGCGGCAATCAGCGCGTGATAAAGCGCGTCGAGCCGCTTCACCGCTGCAAGCTGATCCGGATCCGCCACGAAGTCCGGTCGCGCGCTTTCGGCACGGTATCGCTCGAGCGGAGTCACTGGGTAGGTCGCTGAGGGTCAATTTGGAGGAGCGGGCATCCTAGAGAGCCATCAAGCGTTTGTACACGCGACCAGGACCAGGCGGCGCCGCCCCGCATCCCATGCGGCCCGCAAGGATGCGGTAAGGACAAGGAGACAATACTGCAGCCCTTCCACACACCCGGTCTGCGCTGGCGACGTCATTCATGCCGGGTTCACCGTGATCCGGTCAGTCTCGTGCCCCATGGGCTCAAGCCTCGCCAATATCCGCCGACACGCAAGTCATAGACCCTTGAACTCAACCTCGCGAAAGCCTGTCACAGACACAGGATTAAATGCGATCATGGCTCATCAGGAGGAAATCACGGCATGACGCGACGTTTGCAGGCACTCATCTTCGATTCCGACGGCACGCTGGCGGACAACGAAGAGGTGCATCGCCAAGCCTTCAATCTCGCTTTCGCGGCCGCAGGTCTGGCGTGGGATTGGAGCCCGGAACAGTACACCGAGCTGCTCGCGATTTCGGGCGGCAAGGAACGTATCACGCGTTTCGCCAAGCGCGTGGATCCCGTGCGTGCTGCCCAACCGGCATTCGCAGAGTTTGTGCGTCAGCTCCACGAAGACAAAACCCGGCGCTACGCTGCCCTGCTGCGCGAGGGTGGCGTGAGGTTGCGTCCCGGTGTGGAACGCGTGCTTCAGGAGGCACGGCGTGAGGGACTGACCTTGGCCATCGCCACCAGCTCCGCCTGGTCAAACCTCAAAACACTGCTGGATGCCAACCTGCCACAGGAGTGGCCCACCTGGTTCAGTGCCATCGAAACGGCAGACACCGTCACGGTGAAGAAACCCTCTCCCGCAGTCTATGAGGCGGTGCTGAAACGTATCGGGCTGCCGGCTGATCAGTGCCTCGCGCTGGAAGACACCGAGAATGGTCTGCGTGCAGCCACGGCGGCTGGCATCACAACCATAATCACGCCCCATCAATACACCGCAGCGGGGGACTTTGGCGCGGCCGCGGCCGTACTCGATGGTCTGGGGGATCACGCTCACCCAACGTCGGTTCTGGCGGGCCCACCCAGCGAATCCCACCTGATAGATTTGCACTATCTGGCGCGCCTGCTGGAGCCCTTGGCTGAACCCGCACTGCGGATGCGTCAGGGCGAACTGCGCTACGGGTGAGTTCATCCGCAGGTCGCACGAACGAACCAGGCACCCTTCCGCCCAACTTTCCGCAAGCGTGACGCTCGCGCCGGTCTATTGACTGACGCGAAGCCGTTTGACTGACAGGCCCGACGCCATGCCGCACGCGTCTGTCTATTTGATTATCAGGTAGGCCGCCTGGTTGCCGCGATGGACTCGCAGCACGAGCTGGCCTTGCAACCGCCCGACCAGCGCAACGAAGGTCGCCACATCCTGCACCGGCTGATTGTTCACGGCGGCCACCACATCACCCACCCGCAAGCCTGCCCGGAAGGCCGGAGAGCGCTCACTCAAGGCTTGCACGACGATGCCTTGAAGATGTCCATAGGCCGGATGATCGGGCGTGAGGTCGCCTACCGTCATACCCGCCAGTCTTTCGTTGCGCAGCGCGCCCTCGGAATGATGCACATCTTCACGCGCGCCCACCTTCGCGGAGACTGGCATGCGGCGCCCATCACGCAGAATTTCAAGCGAGAGTGCATCCCCCACCCGCATCATGCCGAGCTGATTGCGGAGAAATGTAGCGTCCCGAACCTGTGCGCCATTGACGGTGGTTACCACGTCGCCCGCACGCAGACCGGCTTTCTCCGCGGGGGATCCGGGCAAGATGTTCACCAGCACAGCGCCCTGAGCACTGGAAAGGCCGAAGGCGCTGGCAAGATCGGCGGTGAGGTTTTGCATCTCCGCCCCCAGGAAACCCCGGTGCACCTCGCCGAATTCCACCAGCTGCTCCATCACCCGCTGGGCCATGTTGGCGGGAATCGCAAAGCCGATGCCGATGTTGCCGCCGCTCTGGGAGTAGATTGCGGTATTGATACCGACCAGTTCACCGCGCAGGTTGACCAGCGCACCGCCGGAATTGCCGGGGTTGATCGACGCGTCGGTCTGAATGAGATCCTCATAACCGGTGATGCCGAGCCCACTGCGGGCGAGTGCGCTGACGATGCCCGAGGTCACGGTTTGGCCCAGCCCAAAGGGATTGCCGATCGCCACCACGAAATCGCCCACGCGCAAGGCTTCTGAATTGGCCACGCGCAGCGCCGTAAGATTCCCGGCCTCGATACGGATAACGGCGAGATCGGTCTCGGGATCGGCGCCGATGAGACGCGCCTTGACCTCGCGGCCATCGTTCAGCTTTACCGTGATGGTGTCGGCGTTCTCGATGACATGGTGATTGGTCAGCACCAGTCCGCGCGCGGCATCGACGATGACACCCGAGCCCAGGCTCTGCGTCTTGCGGCGGTCGGGGAGATCGGGAAGGTTGAAGAAGCGTTGAAAGAACGGATCTTCGAGCAGCGGATTCAGCCGCAGCTTCACATGTCCCTCAGTTGCGATATTGACGACGGCGGGGGTCACCCGTTCAAGCATGGGGGCAAGCGACGGCAGAGGCTGCCCTTCGACCGCTGTGGGTAACTGGGCGAGCACGGCTTGGGACAAGCCCCCAAGCACCAACACCATCAGGGTCCGCCACGCGCGAAGAGGGTTGCGTGATGCGAAGCGCGCGGACGGGCAGCGGTAACGGCTTAGGCAAGGTGAAGCGGGCATCTACCAGTTTTCCTGTTCGATTTAATGTGTCGTTCGGTCAGATTCGGGCCGCGAGGGTGGTCATCACCCGCGCCTGGACCCGCATGAGCCAGCGCACCGCGCCGGGAAGTTCAACAGCACCGTGGGCACGCGCCGTTTCAGCGTGACGCGCTTCGTCCGCGCGCATCTGGCGCACGATGCACTGGCTGACTTCGTCTTCCGGGGGCAAAGTTCCCAAGTGGCCTTCCAGATGGACGACCACCTGATGCTCCGTTTCTTCCAGGAAACCCATGCTCACCCGTTCCCCGAACAGCCCTGCCAGTGCCCCCAGCGAAAAGGCCCCGCCGAACCATAAGAGGTTGAGTCGGCTGGGCCTGTCGTCAAGCTCCTGCAACCGGCGTGCACACCAGTGCAGATGGTCCTCTTCCTCCGCCGCAGCCGCGGCGAGGGCTTGGCGCCGGGCCGGCGTTCTGGCGCCCAGACCCTGCCCCTGATAGAGCGCTTGCGCGCACACCTCGCCAGTATGATTCACACGCATGAGGGCGGCTGAAGCCTTCCGGGCCGGCTCTGCAAGCCGTACCGGAGGCAGCGCCTCGGCCGGATAGGCCCGGCGCGGATGCGCACCCGGGCCAGGCAGAAGGGTTCTAAGCGCTTGATCGAAGCCGCTGATCAGGCCATCGAGTGGGGTTGGGGCACGCACAGACATGACAATCGGGAACCTTCCACGACACGGGAACAGACTCCGAAAATATCATGGAAACAGACGCATACGGTGCGGGGTTTGATTGACAAGCCGAAGCGCGCTCCAGTACATTTCGCGTCCTTTTCGCAGGGCATTCCCATGAAGACGTACACCGCTACCCCATCGACGGTCAAACGCGACTGGTTTGTCGTGGATGCGACCGACAAGGTGCTCGGGCGCCTTGCCTCCGAAATCGCCCGCCGGCTGCGCGGCAAGCACAAGCCGGAATTCACCCCGTCATTCGACACGGGTGACTACATCATCGTGCTCAACGCTGGCAAAGTCCGTGTTACCGGCAACAAGCTGCACGACAAGTTCTATCACGACCACTCGGGCTACCCGGGCGGTATGAAGTCCAAGAGCTTCGAAAAGCTGAACGAGCGTCACCCAGGCGAAGCCCTCGAGCGCGCCGTGAAGGGAATGCTGCCCAAGGGCCCGCTGGGCCGGGCCATGTTCCGCAAGATGAAGGTCTATACCGGCGCGGAGCACAATCATGCCGCGCAGCAACCGCAACCGCTGGAAATCTAAATGGCGACCAACACCTACTACAGCACCGGCCGGCGGAAGAGCTCGTCCGCGCGCGTATTCCTTGGCCGGGGCAATGGCCGGATTCTCATCAACGGTCGCACTCTCGAAGACTACTTCGGGCGCGAAACCGCCCAGATGATGGTGCGCCAGCCGCTCGAAACCACCGATACCCTTGGCAATTTCGACGTCAACGCCACGGTTACGGGCGGTGGCATTACCGGCCAAGCCGGTGCGCTACGCCTCGGCATCACCCGCGCCCTCATCCGTTACGATGAAGCCCTGCGCCGCCCCCTCAGGGCTGCAGGGTTCGTCACGCGCGATGCGCGCGAAGTCGAACGCAAGAAAGTGGGCCTGCACAAGGCACGTAAGCGTCCGCAGTACAGCAAGCGCTAATCGTCCGCCGGGTGGGCGTCGTCCCGACGCTCACTCCGCCCGCCGCCCCATTCGCCGGCCGGGGTGCGGGCACTCCGCCGAATTGGGGGATCGTCTAACGGTAGGACAGCGGACTCTGACTCCGCCAGTCTAGGTTCGAATCCTAGTCCCCCAGCCAATTTCTCACTCGCAGTCCCCCATACCCCTCGAACGCGCACCCTGTGCCTCGAGTTCCCACTGTTTCGGCAACAGCCCCTTCCCCCTTTGACATAACGGTGAATCGCGGCGCCCCCGCACCCCTTCGCTGAGGCTCAAAGTTGCTGCCCCCAAAGGCAGGGATGTCCGCTTGCCTGCTATGCGGGGGATTTAAGCGGGCGGCCTCTGAAGGTAATGTTGTCCCACGCCGATTTTCCATATCGCGCTTGGCTGCATGAGGCGCATGCTCGTGCTGTCCTGTTACTCAAAAAAAGCCGTTATCGGGGAGCTCACAGACATGTCGACGACAACACAACCCTCCACCGAACAGCGCGCCGCCACTGCGCTTGATGTCGTTATCGTCGGCGCCGGGTTCAGCGGGATGTACGCATTGCATACGCTGCGTGCTGCGGGACTCAAGGCGCGTGTTTACGACGAAGCGCACAACGTCGGAGGCACGTGGAACTGGAACCGCTACCCCGGCGCCCGCGTCGACTTTCCGGTCGCACCTTATTACTGCTACACCTTCAGCGACGACTTGATGAACGAGTTCGACTGGCCTGAGCGCCAACCGGATCAGGCCACGGTGTTGAAGTACCTGAACTTTGTGGCGGACCGCATGGATCTCCGCCGGGATATCGAACTCGGTACGCGGATTACCGGCGCCGCTTACGACGAAGCCTCCCAACGCTGGCGAGTGGACACCAGCCGCGGCACGCAGATCGATGCTCAATTCCTGATCTGCGCGAGCGGCGCGCTGTCTACCGCGAATATGCCAGAGATCCCGGGTATCAAGACCTTTGCTGGAGAGTGCTATCACACGGGTCGTTGGCCGCAGGACCGGCACGTGGATTTTGCGGGCAAGCGCGTGGCGGTGTTGGGGACCGGCTCTTCTGGCGTTCAGTCCATTCCAATCATCGCGCGCGAGTGCACTCACCTGACCGTGCTGCAGCGGACACCGCAGTACACCGTACCGGCCGGCAACAAGCCGGTCGATCCCGCTTTTGTCGCCAATGCCCGCGCCACCTGGCCAGAAATCAAGCAACGCATGCGAGTAACGCCCTTCGGCTCGCCGTTCATCGCCTCCACCACCAAGGCCAGCGAGCACACGCCCGAGCAACGTCGGGAGGTGTACGAGAAGTTCTGGCAGGTTGGCGGTTTCAATATCGTCATCGACACCTACTGTGATCTATTCACCGACAAGTTTGCCAACGAGACGCTGGCCGAGTTCGTGCGCGAGAAGATCAGGACCATCGTCAGAAACCCCAATACGGCGCGAAAACTGCTACCCGACTATCTCGTTGGCACCAAGCGGCAAATTCTGGACGAGGGCTACTACGACACTTTCAATCGCGACAACGTGACGCTGGTCGACCTGCGAGAAGACCCCATCGTCGAGTTCTATCCCGGTGGCGTGCGCACCAAATCAGGCGACCATCCGCTGGACATGCTGGTACTGGCAACGGGCTTCGACGCCATCACCGGCACATTGCAGCAGCTCAACCCGCGCGGCCGCGGCGGAATCACGCTCAAGGATTGCTGGAAAGATCGATTCAACTCCTACCTCGGTATCACTATCCCGCACTTCCCAAACCTGTTCATGATTCACGGAACGGAATCGCCTGGGGTGCTATTCCATATGCCCTTGGGTGCGGAAATGGAATCAGACTGGATTCGCGACTGTATCCTGCACCTTCGGGCGCATGGTAAAGGTGCGATCGAACCAGCACCCGGCGCGGACGTGGCATACGGT